>DATHTI010000465.1:0-4102 GCA_035463335.1 Pyrinomonadaceae bacterium
ATGATGTCGAGATCGCCGTCTGCTTCAATATCAGCGTTCCATGCACCCGTGTATTTTCCGTTAACAATAGTTGCGGACAGTTTTGTTGCGGATGTGACATCCGTAAACGCAGATGGACTGTCCTGACGAAGTAAACGGACGCCACCTTCGCCGGCAAGCACAACATCAGTCTTGAAATCGTAGCTGAAATCAACGGGCAAAATAGACTTGCTGGTTGGAGGCGTGTTCGCCGCGCCCGCTGGAAAAGGAAAGCTGGCTCCACTTGCAAAACGAACCTCACGGGCAGAGGCGGTTGCAATTACTGGCGCACCTTCCCCACTCAGGAAGATCGCTCCTATCCAATCCGTTTTATCCGCGGCTAAAGATTCAGATGCAAAAGTGGTAGCTAAATCGGGTGCAGCCGTTTGGAAAACAGGTGTCTCCAATTTCAGGAAATGTGTAAATGGAACGGCCTCTTCACCTGGTGGCGGTTTAATGGCAGCGAGGTCGCGCCGGTATTCCGGCAGACGAACCAACACATTGCGTAAAAATGTCGTGCGCGTTGCCGCGGCGCGCATGTCACCTGTTTTGACTGTCGTATCGACGGCGTTCACCTGTTCGCGCACTTCATCGGGCCAGGCAGACGAACGAGAAACAATTTTCGCGACTGCTGACTTGACTGTTTCCACATCGTTGTTTTTTGCCGCGGCGCGACTCAGCTCGACAAGAACGGCGAGGTTATCAGGTTGCGCCGTTGAGATTTTTTGAATGAGTGTTTGGAAACGAGCCGAGCTTTGTTCGCCGCCCTCGCGCTCAACCTCCTCCGCGAGTTTGTTAACGGCGATAAGGTTGTTCTGGTCCAGCTCAACTGATTTGTTTAGCGCGTTGATTGCTTCCGTTGTGTTGCCGCGACTGCTTTCGAGCAGTCCGAGCAGGTAAAAGATGTTGCTGTTGTCTGGCGCGAGATCGCGTGCTTTGTTGAGTCGCTCGGCGGCAGTGTCGTAGTTTCGCTGGCGTAGTGCGAGCAGTCCCCAGTTGGCCCAACCGGCGGGCTCGGCGGGAGCGAGTTGCGTAAACTGCTGGAGCTTCGCGTCAGCCTGGACGTCGTGACCGACCTGCAAGGCGGCGAGACCGATATAGAACGTGCGGACGATCTCGTTGTACTGCGGAGACGATCTGGTTGGGAGAGTGTTGGCTGGGCGACAAGAGCCGAGCAGAGCGAGCAGCAGCAAGCCGGTTACAAGGGGGAAGTTTCTTGACATCCTGGATTATTTTAACCACAGATTACGCGGATTGCGCCTTTGCGTGAAACTCAGCACAATGTAACACAATGCGTAAACCCCTTCTTCTAGCCCTGGCGCTAACGACTTGTTTTCTGACGACTGCCCATCTTCAATCCGATCAAACGAAACCAAACGCGCGTGAAGACGCGTATCGTGCGAACAATCTCGGCGTCGCGCTGCTCGAGCAGTTCAAACACAAAGAGGCCGCCGACGCATTCCGGCGCGCGCTGCAGCTCGATCCCGGCCTCGCTCTCGCACGCATCAATCTCGGTATCGCGCTCTTCAACATTCCGGATCTGCCGGCCGCGCTGAAAGAGTTGCAGGCGGCCGCCGCAGCCGCACCTTCAGCGCCGCAGCCGCATTACCTGCTTGGTCTCGCGGCAAAAACTCAGAACAAGCCGGAAGAAGCGATCGCGGCATTTCAAAAAGTGTTGCGTGTCGATCCAAACGACGTCGGTGCGAATGTAAATCTGGGCCAGCTCTATTCGCAGCAGCGCAAGTATCCGGAAGCCATTGCAGCGCTGAGACTTGCGGTTGCCGTAGAGCCTTACAACGCCACCGCCCTCTACAATCTCGGCACCTCGTTGATACGTGCTGGTCAAAGAGAAGAAGGTCAGAAGGTCATCGCGCAGTTTCAGGAGCTCCGGCAGCGCGGCACCGGCACGACGCTCGGCACAAATTATCTCGAACAGGGCCGCTATGCTGAAGCCGTAGCATCAACGGGCGCCGAGCCGGGGCTCGTTGATAAGCAAACTCCGGAAGTGGTGTTTGCTGAGGCGAATTTGGCCACTGAAGAAGCAGCAGCAGGCGCGGCGACGCTCTTTGACTACGATCTCGACGGCGATCTCGATCTCGTTGAAGTTGCAGGCACGAGTCAACGGCTGTTGCGCAATGATGGTGGGAAGTTTACCGATGTAACAGAAAGGTCAGGCGCACTCTCCAAAGCTACAACAGCCGCCGGCGCGGCAATCGTCGCGGGCGATTACGACAACGACACGCGACCCGATGTGTTCATTCTTCGCGCCAGCGCGAGCACGCTCTATCACAACGACGGCAACGGCAGTTTTTCAGACGTAACGGCAAAGGCAAAGATCCCATCACCTCCTGGAGCTGGAGCGACGGCGGCATTCGTCGATGTCGATCACGACGGCGATCTCGATCTGCTGCTTGGCGGCGATGGCTTGTTGTTGCTGCGAAACAATGGCGACGGAACATTTGCGGATCAAACCGCAGCGGCGAAGTTGACCGGCAAAGCACGCGCGATCGTCCCGACTGACTTCGACAACAGGCGCGACATCGATCTCCTTGTGGCCTCGACTGAAAAAGTCTCGCTCTGGCGCAACATGCGTGACGGAACTTTCAAGGATGTTGCTGCGGAAGTTGGTCTGACAGTAAAAGGTGCAACGAGCGTCGCTGCCGGTGACGTAAACAAAGACGGTTTTACTGACTTCTACTTCGCCTCACCGACCGACACCGTTGGTTATCTCGCGCTCAGCAATGCTCAGGAGCGGTTTCAACTCACACGTACAGAAGGCGGCGCCGTTGCGTCGCAGCTCATCGACTACGACAACGATGGATTGCTGGATCTGGTCTCCGTCATGCAGGACCGGGTGCGAGTGCTGCGCAATACCGGCGATGGTTGGGCCGATGTGAGCAGCAAGGCCACGTCAAATATAAAGGTGACGACAACAGGTGTGCTCGTTTCCGGCGATATCGATGGCGATGGCGACACGGACATAATCTTCGGCGGCCCAGGTGGTGGTCTGAAAGTCGCACGCAATGACGGCGGCACGAATCGTTCGCTGCGCGTCGGCCTGGCAGGAAGAGTCAGTAATCGCAGCGGTGTGGGCACGAAGGTCGAGGTACGCGCCGGGAGTCTGGCGCAAAAACTCGAAACTTATGCCGCCTCGCCCGCGCCTGCGCCAGCGGACATTGTTTTTGGACTGGGCAAGCGAACGGCGGTTGATGCGGTGCGCGTGTTGTGGCCGGCGGGGATTGTTCAGGCTGAAACAGAGATCGCGAATAAGTCGCTCACGCTCACTGAGCTCGATCGCAAACCATCTTCGTGTCCTTATCTATACACGTGGAACGGCGAGCGTTTTGAATTCATCACCGACTTCATGGGTGGCGGCGAGATGGGCCACCTGGACGCGCCCGGCATCTTCAACACGCCCGATCCCGACGAGTATGTTCGCATCCTCGGCGATCAACTACGCGAGCGTAATGGTCGATATGAACTGCGGGTGACGAACGAGCTCGAGGAGGCGTTGTTTGTTGACAAGGTCCAGTTGATTTCGGTGGCGCATCCCGAGGGCGTCGAGATTTATCCGAATGAAGGACTGACAGTTCCACCGCAGCCTTTCAAGATCTACTCGACGCGTGATGCTCGCCCGCCTCTCTCGGCGGTTGATGAACATGGGCACGATGTGTTGGCGCGCATCGCGCGCGTCGATCGCGAGTATCCCGACGATTTCAAGCTTCACGCGATCCGGGGCTACGCCGACAAACATGAACTGACGTTGAAACTCGACGCGGCTTCGTCTTCGCGAATCAAGCTGCTGCTGACCGGGTGGACCGATTACGCGTGGTCCAGCGATAACCTCGCGGCCTCGCAAAGCGGGAAGAGGCTGATGCTGCCTGCGCTTCAAGTGAAAGACAATCACGGCCGCTGGCGCACGGTCGTCGAAAATATCGGGATACCCGTGGGGCGGCCACAGACTGTCGTCGTTGACCTGGCAGGAAAGTTTTTGAGTACGAGTCGTGAGGTGCGGATCGTTACGACCATGCGCATCTACTGGGATCAAATCCTCGTAGACACGTCAGGTGGAAACTTTCCGACG
>DATHTI010000466.1:0-12931 GCA_035463335.1 Pyrinomonadaceae bacterium
CGGATCAGCAACCGGCAATTTCCGTAATAACACCGCATCAACGACCGTGAATGTCGCGGTCGTCGCCCCAATCCCCAACGCCAACGTCAGCACAGCTATCCCCGCGAAGCCCTTCCGCTTCACTAACCCTCTCAACGCGTATCTCAGATCCGTAAAAATCCCGTTCATAAAATCCCTAAAATCCGTGGTTAAGTCTTACTCGTATCGCAGCGCGACCAGTGGATCGACCTTCGTCGCGCGGCGCGCCGGCAAATAGCACGCAACAAACGCCGCCACCAGCAAACAAACCGAAACCAAACTAAACGTCAGCAGATCCGTCGGTTGCACACCTACCAGCAGCTTCGCGATAAACCGCGTGAGCACCCACGAACCTGCCAACCCGATCACCATCCCGAGTAGCGCCAGCTTCATCCCGTGCTTCACCACCAGTTTCAAAACATCCGCCCTGCGTGCGCCGAGCGCCATTCGAATCCCGATCTCCTGCGTGCGCTGCGTCACTGCAAACGCCATCACGCCGTAAATTCCAACCGCCGCAAGCACCAGCGCCACGCCCGCGAAGATCGCCAGCATCACGGATGAAAACGAGTAAATCGCTACTGAAATCGAGCGCACTTCCTGCATCGTCTTCACGTCAAACACCGGCTGGTCCTTATCGATGGCCCACACCTGTTGTCGCAGTCCCGCCGACAACGACGCCGGATCGACAGTCGTGCGCGCCACGAGGATCATCGCGTTCCACGGATCCTGCGCGTGCGGCAGGTAGTACTCAGGCGTGACCGGAATATTCAGCTCGTGCTTCACGTCTTTAATGACGCCGACAACTTCCATCCACGGCGCTTTTTCGAGTGGTCCATAAAAGCGAATGCGCCGGCCGAGTGGATCCTGACCGGGCCAGTGCTTGCGCGCGAGTGTCTCGTTAACGATGACGACCGGCGGCGCGCCCGCTTTGTCCTGCTCGGTGAATGCACGACCGCGAACGATCGAGATGTCCATCGTGCGAAAGTAATCGGGCGTGGCGACACGATAACGACCATCCTGCTCCTGTCCCGGCGCGGGCTCCGGCTCGCCTTCAACCAGGTAGGAATCCGATGAGTTCGAACCGCCGAGTGGCAGGTAATTGACAAAGGCTGCTGACTGCACGCCGGGCTGCGTTTTCACGCGTTGGACCAGATCGTCGTAGAACGCCGCGCGCGCCGGACGGTCTTTGTACTTCGCGGCCGGCAGCACGAGGTTCATCGTGATCACGTTATCAGGATTGAAACCGGGATCCGTTCTGAGTAGCGATAGAAAACTGCGCGTGAGCAGTCCGGCGCCCACGAGCAACATGAGCGAGAGGGCGACTTCAAAAACAACGAGCGAGCTGCGCAGACGGTGCGAGGTGCCCGTCGTTCCGCGTGTCCCTTCCTTCAGCGAATCGTTGAGGTTCGGCCGCGACACCTGCAAAGCCGGAGCGAGACCAAACACGATGCCGCTTAGTAGCGAAAGCCCGAGCGTGAATAACAGAACGGTCGAGTTGATGCCGAGCTGATACCAGCCTGGCGCATACTTCGTCGCCTCGCCAGGATTTGCCGCGCGCAACGCGTCGATGCCCCAGAAACCGATCAGTATTCCGAGTGTGCCGCCGGCGAGGGCTACGATCACGCTTTCAGTTAATAACTGGCTCACGATGCGCCAGCGACTCGCGCCCAACGCTGTTCGCACTGCAATCTCTTTTTGGCGTCCACTCGCGCGCGCGAGCATCAGGTTTGCGACGTTTGCGCAGGCGATCAGGAGGACGAAACCGACAGCCGCCATCATTACCCAGAGCGCGGTGTCGTACATGCGCACGGTGTCGGCGACGATCGGGAAAACAGTGGCGCCCCAGCCTTTGTTGGTTTCGGGAAACTGCTGTTCGAGCCGCGCGCTGATGTTGTCGATCTCGGCTTGTGCACCTTCAATTGATGCTGACGGTTTGAGTCTTCCGATGACGTAATAACCATGACTGCCGCGATTCTTCATCAGCTCGGGCGTCATCGGTAATGGCGCGTAGACTTCGGCGCCTTTCGGGTAATTGAAATGCTCCGGCATCACGCCGATCACTGTTCGCACGATGCTGTTGATCGTGATCGTTTTGTTCAGGATGTTCGGGTCGCCGCCGAAGCGTCGCTGCCAGAGACTGTGCGTGATGACCGCGACCTGGTCCTTGCCGGGTTGATTTTCTTCGGGCGAGAAGTTGCGGCCGAGGATCGGCTTGATGCCGGTGACGTCGAGAAAATTCGCCGTGACGAGGAAGCCCTGAATGCGTTCGGGAGGATCGATGCCGGTGAAATTTGCGCTCCACCAACGATAGAGGCCGAGCTGCTCAAAGGATTGGGTTTGCGACTGCCAGTCGAGATAGTTTGCGACAGCGACTTCGTTGTGCATGACGCCGCGGCTGGGCAGCTTGTCCCAGATGGCGACGACGCGATCGAGCTCGGGGAATGGCAGCGGTTTCAGCAGGAGTGCATTGATAGCGCTGAAGATCGCGGTGTTGGCGCCGATACCGAGCGCGAGAGTGACGACGGCGATGAGGGTAAACGTCGGCCGCCTCAAGAGATTTCTCAGTGCGTAACGAATATCGCCCATGAGCCTTCCTATTAGCCGCGAAGTTTTTAGCCGCAAAAAGGCACAAAAATCACAAATGAAAATACTGCCTGCAGCGCGTCCTATGCCTTCTTGCGTCAGAGCGCTTGTGCCCTTTACGCAAGACTTCCTATTGCCTTTTGGCTAACTCTTGTGCCTTTTGCGTAAGAGCTCTTGTGCCTTTTGTGGCTAAACTTTTTGTGCCTTTTTGTGGCTAATCAGCGATCACGATCATCAGCGTCGCGTCGTCGTCGAAGTTGCCGGCGCAAAACTCCGTGACCTGGTTGAGGATCTGTGTCCTTAACTCAGCCGCGTTGCGCCCGGTGTACGATCGCAGGCACTGCTGCAAACGCTCGTCGCCAAATTCCTCGCCGTCAGCGTCGCGCGCTTCGGTCACGCCGTCCGTGAACAGCAACAACTTGTCGCCTTCGTGTAGTTGAATCTCTTGTTGTGTAAAAGTTGAATCGCAGAAAGCGCCGATCACGCGGCCACCTTCTTCGAGACGAATGCACTCACCATCGCGACGCACCAGCATCGGTGGATTGTGTCCTGCATTCGTGAACGTCAGCTTGCGTGTGGCGACGTCGAGCTCGCTGTAGAAGCAAGTGATGAATTTGCGCAGCGGCGTGTTACCGCACATGAGCAGGTTCAACTTCGCGCAAAGCTCACTCGGCGGGATGTTCTCCGAGGCCAGCGACTTCAACGCCGCCTGCATGTTCGACATCAGCAGCGCGGCTGGAAAACCTTTGCCCGCTACGTCCGCAACACACAAAGCCGCACGTGATTCGTCAAACTTGAACGCAGCCAGGTAGTCGCCACTCACACCGCGCGCAGGCTGCCATGCGTTGGCAAGCTTGAAACCGCGCAGGTGCGGCATCCGGCGAGGCATCAGCCCGCGCTGAATCTCACGCGCTTCCTCGAGCTCGAGTTTGAGCTGGCGCTCATGGCGCTGCGTTGCTGCTTCGCGATCACGCAGCCGCCGGCCGTAGTCGATCTGTGTCTTTAACTTTCGCAGGAGTCCTGAGTTTTCCCAGGGCTTCTGCACGAAGTCGCGCACGCCGAGGCGCATCGATTCGACTGCGAGATCGACAGTGGCCCATGCAGTCATCACTATGATCGGCAGATCGTGATCGAGCGCGTGAATTCGCTCAATGAGATCGAGACCTTCTTTTCCGGACGTGGTGTCGCGCGCATAGTTGAGGTCCATCAGGACGAGATCAAACTTCTCCTGCTTGATCGCATCGAGCACGGCTGCGGGTGAATCGGCTGCTTCGGTTTGATAACCGGCGCCTTTGAGCAGCAGCCGCAGTGCGGCCAGGACATCCGGCTGATCGTCTGCGATGAGCGTGCGGGGCTGTGCTGCTACTGTGTTCATCATCTTGGTAATCCTGTGAATCTTGCAATCTTGTTCTACGACTGCGGACACACCTGTGACGTCAACGTAGAATTCATCTACGTTCATGACAATCACGCTTTTTTGAGCAACTACAGGGAAACTAAACCAGGCTCGGCCACCGGAGCAGTTAACCGACTGCGGTCCTTTGCTCCTGTTCCGGATTGACAATCCACCCGTCTTCAAGTTGCACAACGCGATTGCCGTATGCGGCATTCGTCTCTGAGTGCGTTACCTGGATGATGGTGGTGCCCTCTTCATTCAACCGCTTGAACATGTCCATGATTTCCTTGCCCTGTGCCGAATGAAGGTTTCCAGTCGGCTCGTCAGCGAGGATGATTCGCGGACTCGCAACAACCGCGCGAGCAATGCCCACCAGTTGCTGCTGGCCACCTGAAAGCTGAGTTGGGAAGAGATCTTTCTTGCCTACCATCTGAAAGCGATCGAGCGTGTCGCAAACGATCGACTGCCTGTCTTTCTTGCTCACATCGCGATAAGAAAGCGGCAATTCGAGGTTCTCGAAAACGGTCTGATCGTCCAGCAGGTGATAGCTTTGAAAAACAAACCCGATGTTCTGGTTTCGCAGCGCGGCGCGCTTCTTTGCATCCAGTTTGTGTACGGGAACGTCTTCGAAGTAATACTCACCGCTCCACGACTGGTCATGCATGCCGAGGATGTGGAGTAGTGTCGACTTCCCTGCTCCCGATGGGCCCATGATCGACACAAACTCCCCCGGCCTGATGTCCAGATCGATCCGGCGCAGCACGTAAGTTCTGGTCGGACCGTGCGGAAACGACTTCTCAACGCCACGCAAACTGATCATTGAATCGCTCCAAAGCCACTCTCGGCCAATTCGCGTTTCGCTTCCCGAATTTCGCGACGCTCGGAACCGGCCTCTTCCTCGACGATCAAACCGTCGAACAAATGGACGATGCGATCGGCGTGCTGTGCATAGCGCGGATCGTGCGTAACCATGCAGATGGTAGCGCCGGCGCGGTGCAATTCACGCATCAACTCCATCACGGCCTCGCCGTTGGTCGAGTCGAGGTTTCCAGTCGGCTCGTCCGCCAGCAGGATGCTCGGCTGTCCACCAACCGCACGTGCCACTGCGACGCGCTGTTGTTGACCGCCGGATAACTGGCTGGGCAGGTGCTTCGCACGATGCGCCATGCCGACGCGCTCGAGCGCTTCCGTGACTCGCTTCTTTCGCTCGCTGGAGCTCATGCCGCGGTAGGTCAACGGGAGCTCAACGTTCTCATAGACGGTCAGGTCGCCGATGAGGTTGAAGCTCTGGAAAATGAAACCCACTTCGCGGTTACGAATTCTGGCGCGCTCCGAAAGCGACAGGTTCTCGACGGGATGGCCGTTGAGGATGTACTTACCGTCAGTCGGTGTATCCAACAGGCCAAGAATCGAGAGAAGAGTGGATTTGCCGCAGCCCGAAGGTCCGGCGATGGAAACGTATTCACCTTGTTTAATGTCGAGATGAATACCGGAGAGTGCGTGTGTCTCAACCTCGTCTGTGTAGAAGACCTTCTTCACATCAGCAAGGTGGATCAGGGGCTCGGAAGAACTCATCAGTCGCTCCTTAACGAATTTATGTACTAGATCTCTTTAACTGAACACCGCGAACCGGGAATCTCTGCCACGAAAACGCGCAAGAAGCCAAAAAGTTACGTAAAAAACTCTTGTGCATTTTGTGCTTTTCGTGGCCGCATAACTTAATTGACCCGGATGCGGTTGTAGCTATCCAATGCCGAGGTATCGGAAATAATGACCTGGTCGCCTTCCTTCAGCCCTTCGAGTATCTCGATTTGGCTGACGGAGTTGCGGCCGAGCTTCACAGTGCGGCGCTCCGCTTCGGTACCATCTGGACTTAGCACAAACATGCCAATTGTTTGTTGTGCCTGTCCGAAGGCGGGCCGCCCGACTTTCAAAACGTCTTTGAGTCTCTCCAGCTCGATTGTTCCGTCCACGCTCAAGTCAGGACGTGCACTTGGTGGTAGCGGGCCGATTAACGAGGCATCGATCTCAAACGTGCCTTCGCGTGCGGCCGGGTCGATGCGCGAGACTGTTCCCTGGATCAAACCGTTGCGCGTGTCTACAACGACGGGCTGGCCGATGCGCACGCCGGAGATCTGCGTTTCAGCGACTCTTAAAACGGCCTTTAGCGAGGCCGGATCGGCAACGCGCGCGATGTTGGTTCCAGGTGTTACTTGCTGGCCTTCAGTCACCAGCACTTGCTGGAGAACGCCGCCGCTTCCCGCGCGCACTTTCAACTCATCAACTTGCTGACGCCGGAGGGTCGCGAGTGCGCGTAATTGAGCTAAGCGCGATCCGGCCGCATTCATTTGCGCCTTCGTCGACTTCGAGTTAACCGCTAGTCGTTCCTGCTCGACTCTCAGCCGGTTCGCCAGGTCTTGAACAGTCACACGAGAAATCTTCAACGTGAGATCGGCCACCAGTCCCTGTTTCGCAAGCACTTCATCGGCATCGAGTTGTAACTTTGCCTGGCTGTATTGCGAGTTGATGGTGGCGATTGCGGCCTTTTGAGTCATCGTCTCGCTCTCGAGCCGCACCTTCAGGTTCTCCTGGTCGGCCTCAGCCGCTTTGACTTGAAGTTCAGTGTCCGAGGCTGTCTGTTCGAGCTGGGGGTTTGAAAGCTCGGCGATGACGGTGGATGGATCAACTTCGACGCCCGCCTTCAGAAGAATTCGCTCGACACGGCCGTCTGCGGGGGCCGGCACCCAGCGGGTAACCTCGGGTACGAGTGTGCCGTTGCCGCGCACGTCACGAATCATCTCGCCGCGTTTGACTGTCTCGATGACTGCCGTAGAGCGATCGAGTGTCGGCGCAGCCGGCTTCAGCTTGGTAAGCCCGTAGGTGATACCACCGATCGCGGCGATTCCGACCACGATCATGACGGCGTTGCGAATCTTCTTCTTGATTTTCGATTTAGGGGGTCGCTTGATATCCATGGTGCTTCACTTCATAAAAATTTTTGGAGAGCTGTAATAGCCATTGTTGAGAGAGCGGCGAATTGCGCGCGCGAAGCATGAACTGAACGAGCTAGATACAAACTTCACGCACAACTTTACAGTTCTCCGCGTTGGTGCGATTCAAAGCCTGTGCCAGCAGGGGAATTGAACGTAGTTTGCGCCCGAAATGTTCTAAAAACAAGGAATTCCGGGCAACCCGGCCCCGCGGGACGGTCGCAAACTCGGATACACGTTCGAAAAAACGTAAACGATCGTTTCGCTTGCGGGACTTCCGAATCCCACTTTCGAAATCGCGCCACAAAAACGCACAAAGGAAATCCAGCCACAAAAAGGCACAAAAACACAAAAGAACTTTTGTGCTTCTTGTGCCTTGTGGCTGGGCAAAATCACAGCAATGGTTGACACTTCCAAACCTCTAAGACAAAATGACCTCGGAAATGGCCCCGCGCCCGAACTGTCACCGTATGGTGGCTTTCCCGAAAGGGATAGGGCCGGGGTCGCTACTTTGGCCAGACTTCCACGTAAATCTCGCGATGCGCGATTAGATTCCGACACTCGTGAGCTTCTTTCTTTCCTGTAAAAGACCTCGCCACAGCGCCCACGATCATATCTGCAAGTTGTACAAGATTGTTCTTTCTCGAATCTTGTGTTCTGACCTTTTTGATAAAGCATTTGCCAGAGTCATCCTTTAGCCGACGAACAAGATATCGCTTTAGCTCACTTTTAAAATTCTTCGAGCCATTCTCGTCGATAACAACAACTGCGTCGCTTAAGCGAGACTTCGCCTCTTCGAAAATCAGACCGCAAGCGTAGTTGTAAAGTGATTCTTTGAACTGAAGTTCACGTCCGGCCAAGTTAGCCTTATCCATGACAATTGCAAAATAAAAGAAGTTGTAAGGCGCAATCACTTCGAGAAACATCCGGCGGTAAGCGAGATTCAGCTTATTGAAGTGAAACTCGAAATTGTCAGGAAGTCGTTGTTCTTTACGCAGCAATGAAATCCGATCATCTACTGCTAACGCCTCGTCGTGATTTTG
The DNA here is from genome assembly GCA_035463335.1 of Pyrinomonadaceae bacterium. Classification (GTDB taxonomy): domain Bacteria; phylum Acidobacteriota; class Blastocatellia; order Pyrinomonadales; family Pyrinomonadaceae; genus PSRF01. The sequence continues at coordinate 8,031 of DATHTI010000466.1, forward strand.
AAATGCGACAAACGCAAGCGTGAAGTATTTTGATGATCCAGCATTGAGCTTCAAACCGGAATCACCGGATTCATCGATAAAAATTAACATTATCACTCCCACCTATCGACGCTTTGCCACAAGTTGTGAGGTGGCAAAGTGAGATCGCATCAATACCCGCAATCACATTGGGGCTTAAGCAGGTCAGAAATTTCTAATGTTCGTGGGTCGTGTGAACTAGCTGATTGTGCCTGTTTGAGTGAGGTGGGTCAAACTCCACAGATTACACAAACGTCCTAAAACAATCTGTGTAATCTGTCGATAAACTAACTGCCGGTGGTTCTTTGGCCGGTGGTGGGTGTGTGCAGGCTCAGGCGTGTGCGCATGCGCTGTTGCCATGCACTCTGTTTGCCCTCGCCCTCTTCAATTTGCGCCCAGATGTGGGCCAGTGATTCGCCTCCGAGCTGGCGCATCTTCACGTAAAGCAGTGCGGGCACAATCGAGATCAGCGGCATAATAAAAATGTTTGCCAGATCAACCATCTGCTGGAAAATCTGCGCAGAAACTGAATTCTTCTCGACCCTGGATCGTCCTGCCATGAAGCCCACCATGGAGCTGACAATCGCCGGAATCAGGAACTGAAGTATCCCGACGATTACAATTGTCTTCCAGGAACGCGAAGCAAGCTCGCGCGCGCGTCGCATCGCGGCTTTGCCCTGTAGTCCTTCGAGGAGCACTACGGGAGCATAAAGCGAGTAGCGCATCCACAGCACCATTCCCGGAATGATCAGCAGGATCAACCCGAGACAGATCAAAAGTGTGACCCGGATCAGCGTCCTGAGAAAAGGTCGCCAGCGCTTGCGCATGACTGCAAACGCCTCGCTCAGTTTGACGGGTCGCAAAGGCGCTGCCGTGAGTTGTGTGATGATTACCGCTGTCACACCGGAGATAACCCCGGCGGCAACAGTAGTCGCTACAAACTTCAGCAGGCTCAACAGGGCGATCGTCGAGATCACCACCACTTTGTTGAATATGCCTACGGGTGGCCAATACTTATACCAGAAGAACGCACTTACCAGCAGAATACTCGTGATGATCATCGGCACGTGCGCGATCAGGCTGAGCTTGAGAAACTTCGGAAAGTATTCGCTGTAAAGAGCAAAAGCGCGGCGATACAGCGCGCCAACACCTTCGCTGTGCCCGCGCAAGGCGCTCGCAAACGCAAACGCTGTTTGCGGTCGCTCGCCGGGATTCTTTGCAAGCGCAGACATCACGACACGGGCAGCACGCTTCGGGATCTTTGTGTTGCGCTCATGCAGATCTTTCGGCTGCTGCTCGCGATGCGCGCGCATCACCACAGACGTGTTGCCCGCAAAAGGCGGCTCGCCGGCCAGCATCTGGTAAGCGATGACGCCGAGACTGTAAATGTCTGAACGCGTGTCGACGTGACCACCGCCGCATTGCTCAGGCGACATGTAGAGCGGCGTGCCCATGATCGCACCGACGCGTGTTAGCGCAGCCCCCTGCGAAGAAGTCGCGATATGCGCTGTGTGTCTTCCGCCGCCGCCTGTTCCCTGATCGAAGAGCAGCGTGCCGTCATCATCGACTGCGTAATCTGTGTTATTGAGCAGTGGGTTCGTCAGTGGCTCCTGCAGGCGAGTACCAACAGCTTCCGCTTTGACTTTTAAATGCTGCGTGTTGGCTTCGTCACCGACTGGTCGCATGAGAGTGTCGCTCTCGAGCTGTGCGCCGGCGAGCGCTGCCCCCGCGGCAACATCGTCGATGATAGTGACTGCCGGATCGTCATCAGGTGCAGGGGTGCTTGTTTCGCCGAGTTTGGCTATACCGAAATCGAGAACTTTGACGCGATAACTGCCCAGACGATTGGGCTCGAGCCAGATGTTGTCCGGCTTCAAGTCGCGGTGGATGATGCCCTGCTGGTGCGCTTCGTGAACTGCGGAACAAACCTGATCGAGAATATCGGCAACCCATTCGAGCGGCAGTTGCTTTTCCTCGGCGAGCACATCGCCGAGCGTGCAGCCGTCGAGATACTCCATCACGAGATAAGCAACCTGACCAGTCTTCACATGCGCGAAACCGAAGTCGGTCACGTCAACTACGTTCGGGTGGCGCAGGCGGCCGGCTGCGCGCGCTTCGCGTTTGAAGCGCTCGACGAATTCGTTGTTGCGCATGAACTGCGGCGAGATGAGTTTTAGCGCAACGTAACGTTCGGTGCCGAGGTGTGTGGCGAGATAAACGGCGCCCATTCCGCCCTTTCCGAGCAGGTGTTCGAGGCGATACTTCTCGTCAAGCACCTCACCAACGTATTCTTCAGGTCCGGGCATATTAACCACAGATCAAACGGATTCTAATACGGATCAGGAGCAAAATCAGTTTCGCGTCCACCTGTAAGTACAATCGTCATCGGCGCGGCCCCACCAGTCCATGCCGATTGGCGGGCCGTCGGGTAGTTGCTGTGCGGGCGTGATGTTTGCCTTCTTTGGATCGTCCTGGAAGCGCTTGATCTGTTCAATCGAATAGAACAGAAACGCTCGCCGGTTCTCATCAGCCGCTAAACGATTTTGCGCGGTCAGCCACGTTTTTAGCTGGTCCAACTTCCACGACGCGATCGCGCGCACTTGATTCGACGCGCGCTCAGCAGCAGCAAGCGACATCAGATCAGAAAGTATCACCATGTCAACGGTGTGCTGGATCTCGCCCGCATAACCCGTAGCCGCGGGCGCTTTCCACGTCGCCGCGAGTATCCTGTCGATCACTTCATTGAGACTTGGATTACGAGGATCGCGCGCGTGAAACTGGACCAGGCGCGCCGCCCGCTCCTGATTCAATAGAAATCCGCTCACGTGATCGGCAACCGCCTCCGCCGGAGCTAGCGCGTCAAACACCGGCTGCGTACGAATACGAAAGTCCTCACGTGTGCGCGGGTAACCCGCGGGTCGCGGCGGAATCAACCGCAGCAACGACTCCGGCACTGCAAGCGCATCCGGTTTAATTGTCTCCAGCACCGCCGCAAGCGCGCGTCGCTGTTCTTCCGGCGCGACGATCTGCGGATTGCGATCGCCCTTGCCTTTCAAGCTAAACACGTAGTCCTGACCACCGATCACTTTCGCAGCCGCTTCAACCTGGTAACGGTGATACATGTAGATGGGCACGAGCACTTCTTCGATCGTCGCCATCGGCGCGCCTTCGCGAATGTTGTTCTCGCCGAAACGCCGCAGCGCTGCCGCACGAACCTTCATCACGTTTCCGAGCTCTTCGATCGCGTTTGTTCCATTGTCCCAGAGATGGGCCACCGAGCTCGCGCTGCCCGGCGGTCGCGCATCCTGATCCGTCAAATACATCAGGCCGCGTGTGAAGGCGTCACTCAATGTGCGATCGAGCGCTGCTTTTTCGTCAGTTCCCGGTGCAAAGTCCTGGTAGCCATAAGCAATCGCGACTTTGTCCCATTCACCGATACCTTTCGCGTACGCATCAGACAGATCGGGAACTCCGTCCGGACCAAGCTTCGCGCGCGGTGCGGGATAATCCATCACTGAAGCACGACCAACCGGACTCGCTGCGTAGTTATGTTGCAGCCCGAGCGTATGGCCCACTTCGTGTGCTGATAGCTGGCGTAAACGCGCCAGCACCATTTCGAGCAGCTTCGGTGATGCAGTGTTTGTTTTGTCGTACGGTGCGAGCAGACCTTCAGCGATCAGGAAGTCCTGGCGATCGCGGAGCGAGCCGAGCGAAACGCGTCCCTGAATGATCTCACCCGTGCGTGGATCGGTAAGCGAGTTGCCGTAGGACCAACCGCGCGTCGAGCGATGCACCCACTGAATCACGTTGTAACGTACGTCCATCGGATCCACATCGGCCGGCATCACCTCGACGCGATATGCATCCTTGTAACCAATGGCCTCGAACGCCTGGCCCCACCAGCGCGCCCCTTCAATCAACGCCGAGCGCACCGGCTCAGGCGCGCCGCGGTCCACGTAGTAAACGATTGGCTTCACGGCTTCACTCACACGCGCACTCGGATCTTTCTTTTGCAAACGATGTCGCGCGATGAAGCGTTTCGTGATCGGCTCCTCGATCGGCGTGGCGAAATCCATGTAGTCGACGAGGGCGTAACCGGCGCGCGGATCGAACACGCGCGGCTTAAAGCCTGGCGACGGTAGTTGCACGAACGAATGACGCTGTCGAACCGTGATCGCTTCCGGCACGGGCACGACTTGCCTGACGTACTGGCCCGCGGGCTCGCCCGTGAACGTCAGAGTGGTTTCGACTTCGGTGTTCTGCGGAAAGTTTTTTGTGTTCGGCAGGTAGAAAGCGCTGCGCGACTCCTCGAGTCGATAAGTTCCCTGCTGCCCGCGTTGCAGTGTCTGCGTTACCTGGTGAACGTCGCGCAAATAAAATTTGGTGGCGTCAACCAGCACGCGATTGCCTTCTTCAGCAGCGACCTCGAAGCCCCACAGTGTTGATTCCGCAAACGCATCTCTGACTGCGAGTCGCTCGTCTGCGTTGTTGCTGGTCGCGCGGAAGTTGTAGTTCGGCGCGACCATCAGGACGCGTGGACCACTGCGATCGAAACGGACGATGGCGCTATTGCCGAGCTGGCCGCGATCGAGACCGATGTCGTTTGAGCCGATGCCTGCCGGCAGCGACTCGACGTAAAGAAACTCGGTGTTCCACTTATCGATCTCGAGCCAGATCTTTCCGGCTTTTGCGTCCCAGTAAAACGGGAAAAAGCCGGAAAACTTCTCCATGCCCGCGACCTTCTCGGAGACTGATTGAGGTTTCTGGGCCTGGATCGTTGAGAAACAAACCAGGACAAATAGTAAGATTCCGAAGCGCCTCATTTACGAAACTCCTTTTAACCACAGATGACACGGATTAGTTACTGATTCCTCCATTCAGGA
>DATHTI010000467.1:0-5861 GCA_035463335.1 Pyrinomonadaceae bacterium
GCGTGAGCATGCAGCGCACCACAGCAAGCCTGGCCGGCCGGTGTCTTCACGTCAAAATTGTTCGCTTCCAACACGCGCTCGGTCGCGCGATTCACACGCGCAAACAGCCCCTCACCCACACACCCTTTAAACAACGCGACACTCTCGCCTTTGCGGCTTTCTTTGCGCATTTGCGTTCTGGCGCGAGAAACTCCCTTCGAGCTCTCGATCAGCGCTGTGGCAAACTCCGCTCGCGGCGAGATCAATCGCGCCAAACCCGACTTCAACACCACCCGCGCGAGCCCCAGATCGCGAAACAATCTCGACGCGCCAAAGAAGAGCCGCAGTCGCCACGGCGACAACCACACGTGTCGCAACACAAACCGCAAGAGTTTATTCGCGAGATCCGGCTTCGGCTGCGCTTCAAGTAAAACTTCGCGGCTGGCCTCGAGCAATTGCCCGTACTCAACCCCCGCCGGACACACCTGCTCACACGCGCGACACCCGAGACAGCGATCGATATGCGTCGCAAACGCGCTCGAGGTCTGCTCGAGTCGCCCTTCCGCCACCGCACGCATCAGATACAGCCGCCCGCGTGGTCCATCATTCTCATTACCGGTAATGACGTAAGTCGGGCAGGCTTCGAGACACAGCCCGCAATGAATGCAGGCCAGTAGCTTGTCTTCGTAATCACCCGCGAGTTTTTCCAGTGTAGCCAAGAGTGGATTATACCAATTAGTTCCCCGACAGTTCGTTACGAGGAACAAAACTTCTCGTCAACAACTGTAGGGGCGGCCCTCCGTGGTGGCCGCCCCAGCGCGGAAACACAAAGTGGCAACCCTGGGGCGGCCACGGAGGGCCGCCCCTACAATTAATATCCGATGGCCAGCCCGTCGCTTCGTCTCGGATCCGTCGCGCCGAGCCGCATGCCCGTCTTCTCCTCGATCATGATCCCTTCCGCATCACCGAGATAACGCAGCTTCGCGAGCGTGTGCCCGCGCGCTGCCAGCGCCTTCTGCGTGTCACCCGATAACCCGAGCGGCTCGCCGACGAGCTCATCCGGCAGCCATTGGTGATGAATGCGCGGGAAGTCGATGGCCTGTTGAATATTCATCTCGTAATCGACCACGTTCGTGATGATGCACAGCACGGTATTGATGATCGTTGGACCACCTGGACTGCCCACCGTGAACCATAAACTGCCATCCTTGCGAAGCACGATCGTCGGCGTCATCGCGGACAGCGGGCGCTTCTTCGGCGCCACTGCATTGCGCTCGCCCTGGATCAATCCGTACATATTCGGTGTGCCCGGTTTCGCCGCGAAATCATCCATCTCATCGTTGAGAAGAATGCCCGTGCCTTTCGCGACAGCGGCCGAGCCGTAAGAGTTGTTGAGCGTGTAAGTATTCGAGACTGCGTTTCCCTGCGCATCGACGACTGTGAAGTGCGTCGTGTCTTCCGATTCGTATCCCGCCGGCCGTCCGGCTCGAACCTCAGCACTCGTCGAAGCCCGCTCGGTGTTGATGGTGGCGCGCAGCTTTGCGGCATACGCCTTATCAATCAACCCCGGTATCGGAACTTTCACGAAATCGGTGTCGCCCATGTACTCCGCGCGATCGGCAAAAGCGCGCCGCATCGACTCGGCCATCAGGTGATAACGATCTGAAGAGTTGGCCTCGAGCTTTTGCAGGTCGAAGCCTTCGAGAATGTTGAGCATCTGGATCAGCACAGCGCCGCCGGACGAAGGCGGTGGCATCGATATGATCTCGTGACCACGATAGTTACCGCGCACGGGCGTACGCTCCTTGGCGACATAACCGCGCAGGTCGTCCATCGTCATCAGGCCGTTGTTACGCTTCATGTCGGCGACGATCAGCCGCGCCGTCTCGCCTTCGTAAAACTCGTTTGGACCAACGCGCTGGAGACGCGCGAAGGTGGCCGCGAGCTCAGGCTGCCGAAATACCTCGCCTTCTTTGTAGAACTGCCCGCCTTTTAAATAGATGCGTTTCGTTTCGGCGTACTTCTCGAGATACTCGCGGTTCGAATGGAGCGAGCGCGCCAGTGTGTGTGTGACGACGAAGCCTCGCGCAGCGAGCTGTCGCGCCGGCTCGACGAGCTGCGCCCACGAGAGTTTCCCCGAGCCGTACTTCCTGAGCGCGAGCTCCATTCCGCGCACGGTGCCGGGAACACCCGCGGCGCGATAACCAACGAGGGATCCACCTTCGCCTTCGATCAGATTGCCATTCTTGTCGAGATAAACGTCACGATGCGCGGCGCCAGGCGCCATCTCGCGATAATCAATCGCAGTCGTGCGGCCATCTCGTAAACGGATCATCATGAAGCCGCCACCGCCGAGATTGCCCGCCGCGGGATGCGTGACGGCCAATGCGAACGCAACCGCAATCGCAGCATCAACAGCATTCCCACCGCGCTTCATGATCTCGACGCCGACACGCGACGCGACCTCATTGGTCGATGCCACCATGCCGTGACGCGCCCGCACCGGCTCCCGCGCAATGGTCACCGGAACACTCAGCGCCACAATCAGTAGCAGAACGACGACTTTGATTCTCTTCATACTCTAATCCGTCCCAAAATCCGCGTAATCCGCGGTTAAAATATTCTGAGGATCGAGCTGTCTCTTGATCCTTTGCATCAACACCTTTGCCGTCCCTGAAGGTTTTTCACGGATCCTGTCTTCAACAACAATCTTCGTCCAAAGATCCGCATCATTCATCACGACTTCGGCATTCTTCAACAGCTTCAATGCCTGTTCTATCTGATATGCTACGCCTTTCTCATTCCCTGCAAAACGAACAAGCAACTCTCCAGATACGATCTCGGCAGCGACCGGAAATAACCGCGCCTCCACAATCGTACGCGCACTCTTACGAAGGTCCTCAACAGAACCACGAGCAATAACTGTTGCTTCGCGCGCAGGTCGCGGCCGCAATTTAAAGTTCAATTCAGTTATGATTCCTAGACTTCCATAACTACCGGTACACAGTTTGCACAGATCGTAACCAGCAACGTTATTCACTACCCGCCCACCAGCTTTGATCATGCTGCCATCCGCGAGCACGACCTTCATGCCGATCACCGATCCGCGCGGTCGTCCGTACCCGAACTGTTGTGGACCACCGATGCCTGTCGCAACAACACCGCCGAGCGTCGCGCGTCCATCGTTAGGCGGATCGAGTGGCAGCCATTGACCGTTCTCCGCCAGCCTTCGGTTGAAGTCACTTAGTGTGACACCTGCCTGAGCGATCGCGATCAGATCTGCCGGTTCGTGTTCGATGATCCGGTTGAGACGCAACGTGCTGACAATGAGATTCGCTGTTGTTCTCAGCCACGTTCCTCCACCTGCTGGTAAAACTTTACAGCCTTCACGCGAAGCGAGTTTCAGGATCTCGGAGATTTCTTCAGCAGACGCAGGCGAGACGATCACCGTTTCGTTCTGCGAAACGACGTGCGCCTCGCCGGCAATTTGCGCCAGTGAATAGAACAGGTCAGGAAGAGGGGCCTGCCCCCGCTGGTGCGAGAGCGGGGGCAAGCCCCTCTTCGTGACTTGTTCTATTCTGGAATGCATTGGCAGTTCCTGGCGTTCCTGCACTTCAGCGGCGATCGCCTTTGCCTCACCACAACCGCGCAACACCGGCACGATCTTCCCCGGATTACAAAGCCCGAGCGGGTCGAACGCCGCGCGCACACTCAACATCGCGTTCATGTCTGCCTCAGAAAACACGAGCGGCAACAACTCGCGCTTGTCGAGTCCGACGCCATGTTCACCGGTGATCGTCCCACCGGCCGCCACGCACACTTCCATCAGCTCGCGTCCTGCATCTTTGACGCGCTGCACCTGGTCCACGAAACGCGAATCAAAACAGATGAGCGGGTGCAGGTTGCCGTCGCCGGCGTGAAAGACATTCGCGATGCGCAGTTGATAACGCGCGGCGATGTCGTAAGCGGCGCCGAGCACCTGCGGCAGACGCGACCGCGGCACTACCGCATCCTGGATCATCGAGTCAGGCGAGATACGACCGATCGCGCCGAACGCGCCTTTGCGTGCGGCCCAGAGCTTCTTTCGCTCTGTCTCGTCGCGTGCGTAACGACAACTACGCGCGCCATATTCCAGGCAGATGCTCGTCACCTTTTCTGCTTCCTCGTCAAGGCCCGCTTCGATGCCGTCCAGCTCAATCAACAACGCCGCGCCCGCGTCGGGTGGCAGGCCCGCTGCGAATACACTCGCTTCAACCGCGCGAATGATCTCCCCATCCATCATCTCGAGCGCAGCCGGCATCACGCCTGCCGCGATGATTGCAGACACTGCATGGCTCGCGTCGTTTACCTGCATAAACTCGGCGAGCAGAGTGCGCACGGCCGGAGGCGTCTGGGCCAATCTCAACGTTGCTTCAGTGGCGATACCGAACGTGCCTTCCGAGCCGATGAACGTGCCGAGCAAGTCGTAACCCGGCATGTCGATGCTGAGGTCGACGACGTCACCACCGGCGAGCACGACGCGACAGCCGAGTACGTGGTCAGTCGTCGTGCCATATTTGAGACAGTGAATTCCCCCCGCGCTCTCGGCGATGTTGCCTCCGATCGTGCAGCTCGGCTGGCTTGACGGATCCGGAACGTAATACAAACCGAAAGGGGCAACCGCTCGCGACACGTGCAGGTTCACGACGCCCGGTTGGACCACGGCGATACGGTTCTCAATGTCGATGTGAAGGATTTTGCGCATGCGCGCCATTTCGATGACGACGCCGGAGTTGAGCGCGAGTGCGCCGCCGGACAGGCCCGTGCCGGCGCCGCGCGGCGTGAAGGGAACGTTCGCGCGCGCGAGCTCGCGCATGATGGCGGAGGTTTCTTCAGTTGAGGAAGGGAAGACAACCGCGCGCGGGCGATGCTTGTGTTGCGGCAGGCCGTCACACTCGTAGACGAGTAGCTCATCGGGTTTCGAGAGCACATTCTCTCGCCCAACAATCGCGCTCAGGTTGTCGATTAATTTCTCCACGTGGCGAATGCGGATAGTTTAGCAGAGCGCCGTCGTGTGCACAGTCCCGAGCGCCATCATAGAAGTTGAATTTAGAAATAGAACAAGTCAGGAATGGTGGCTTGCCCCCGCCCTACCAACAGCGGGGGCAAGCCCCTCTTCCTGACTTGTTCTATTGCCTGTTTGAATATATCCAATATGCAAAATAGATCAGCAGACCGGCGGCGGCGGCGTACGCTGTGGCTTTCGCTTCAGCAAGCGTGGCGTTAAGTAATAACCAGACAATTAACAATAGCGACAAAATCGCTACAACCATTCCGCCGCGCAGACGAAACGCAGCGGCCGGTGCATCTTTTCTATAGCGAAACACCGGGAGCGCGAGGCACGTCGCTGCGTACGTCACGAGCCGCGCGATCGTGCTGATCGTCAACGCTGCTACAAACGAGCTCTTCAACGTCAGAAACAACATCAATCCCGCCGTGATCAATATCGACACGTAAGGCGTGAAGAACTTCGTGTGTATGCTGCCGACGAACGCCGGCAGTTGCTTCTGCTCCGCCATCGCGAACGGCAGCCGCGAGCCCGACAACAAGAGAATATTCAAGTTGCCCGTAATCGAAATGATCGCGCCCGCGGAGATTATCGCGCCACCAGCCGCGCCGAGAAACTGCGAACCCGCATCAGCCAGCGGTTTCTGCGAGCTCCCGAGCCCCGGCAACGTTCCGACACAAACCACCTGGATCATGATGTAAAGAATCGCGACTACAAGGATCGCGATCAGCAACGCGCGCGGCAAATTTCGTTGCGGATCGCGCACTTCGCCAGCGGGAATCGTCGCCATCTCGAATCCGGTAAATGCGTAAACCAGCAGCAGTACCGATTTCGA
>DATHTI010000468.1:0-2973 GCA_035463335.1 Pyrinomonadaceae bacterium
TCCACGATATTCGAATGTGTCTTATCGTAACGGAGCTCTGAAGCGCGATTGCCTTATTCACGCGTGATGATAAAGAGGACCGTCAGTCGCACATCGAACAAAGCAATTGGACCATGCTTCATCTCACCCGCCGGATACCCTTCGGCATGAATGTAAGAGATCTCTTTCAACTTCAACGCGCCCTCGAGCGCCACAGGAAAGTTGATCCCACGACCGAGGTAGAGAAAATCAGTCGAGCGGAAAAACTCTTTCGACAGCTCCTCGATACCATCCGAATCGTTGAGCAGGTGCTCGAGTTTCACGGGCAGCTCGGCCAGCTCCTGCGCGTGAAAACGCGCTTCGTCCACCGAGAGCGCACCACGAATGTTTCCTAAATACAAACCAAGTAGGTAAAGCGCGATCATCTGAGCCGTGAAAGCCTTCGTCGATGCAACTCCGATCTCCGGACCAGCATGCGTGAGAATCGTTCCATCTGCCTCGCGCACGATCATCGAACCCTGAACGTTGCAGATCGCGAGCACCTTCGAGCCGAGCTCTTTCGCTTCGCGCAGCGCGGCAATCGTGTCGGCCGTTTCTCCTGATTGCGAGATGACGAGCAGCAACGTGTTTTCATCCATCACCGGACTGCGATAACGAAACTCGGAAGCGTAATCGACGTCGACAGGCACGCGCGCGAGCTGCTCGATCATGTACTTGCCGGCGAGTCCCGCATGCCATGAGGTTCCACAGGCAGCGATCTTGATCGATGTGAAACGTTTGAAATCAGCTTCAGTGATGTTGCTCATCTCGTCGAGAAACACCTGGCCACTGTCGAGCGAGATACGTCCCTGGACCGTGTCGCGAACGGAGCGTGGCTGCTCGTAAATCTCCTTCAGCATGAAATGCTTGAAGCCGCCTTTTTCCGCCATGATCGGATCCCATGTGATCCGTTGAATCGACGGCTGCACGGAATTGCCTTCGAAGTCTGTCACGCGTACTGCATCTCGATTGATCACCGCGATCTCGCCGTCGCCGAGAAAGAAGACGTCGCGTGTGTGTTGCAGAATCGGTGGAATGTCAGATGCGACGAAAAACTCGCGGTCACCGAGACCGATCACGACCGGAGGACCCTGGCGCACGGCGATGATCGTGTCAGGCTCGTCGGCGTTGATGATCGAGAGCGCGAAGATGCCGCGCAGCTCAGTCACGGCCGAGCGCACTGCCTGTTCGAAAGAGGCATCGGTTTTGAGATACTCCTCGATCAGGTGGGCCATGATCTCGGTGTCGGTTTCAGTGACGAAGTGGTGATCGGATTTACGTAGTCGCTCTTTGAGCTGGAGATAGTTTTCGATGATGCCGTTGTGAACAACGACGACGCGTCCGGTACAGTCGCGGTGTGGATGTGCGTTCTCTTCGGTCGGACGGCCGTGCGTGGCCCAACGTGTGTGGCCAATGCCGTAAGTGCCGTCGAGCGGGCTCAGGCGGATGGTCTCTTCGAGATTGCGCAGTTTACCTTCGGCGCGACGTATCTCGAGGTCGTGGTCTTCGTTGACGACCGCGATACCGGCTGAGTCGTAGCCGCGATATTCGAGCTTGCGCAGCCCATCGATAATGAGCGGCACCACCTGTTTGTTGCCTACGTAACCAACAATTCCACACATGCTTTGCGATTAACTCCTTGTTTAGACGCGGATTAACGCGCATTCAACGGATTTTCTTTTTTACTTCAGCGGGGACGCCGGCGACGAGCGAGTCGGGCGGGACGTCCTTTGTCACGACCGAGCCGGCGCCGGTCTTTGAGCGAGCGCCGACACGAACGGGCGCGACCAGCATCGTGTCTGAGCCAATCTTAACGTCGTCTTCAATAATCGTTTCGTGCTTGTTCACGCCGTCGTAATTACAAGTGACTGTTCCGGCGCCGATGTTTGTACGTTCACCGATTGTCGCGTCGCCGAGATACGTAAGATGCATCGCTTTCGCGCCGCGTTTCAGTCGCGACTTCTTCACCTCGACGAAGTTTCCGACCGTCGCTTTCTCCTCCAGCAACGCGTTCATGCGCAAGTGCGCAAACGGACCGACTGCACAGTTTGACTCGATCTGCGAATCCACAATGACGGAGTAATCCTTCACTGTCACGTTGTCACCGAGACGCGAGTTGGTGATGCGCGCGCCCGCACGAATTACACATCCTTCGCCGATCACAGTCTTTCCCTCGATCGTGACGTTCGGATGGATGATTGTGTCGCGACCGATCTGCGCTGCCGCACTGATGTACGCGTGTGACGGATCGATGAACGTCACGCCACTGTCGATCATTAGCCGCCGGATGGCTGAGCGCCGCACAAGGTTCTCAAACTCTGCAAGCTCGGCGCGTGTGTTGATTCCTAAAACTTCCCGCGAGTCGTTGATGACATAAACGCTCACTGCACCGCCGCTCGCGAGGATGATCTCAGCAACGTCGGTCAGGTAATACTCACCCTGATCGTTTTTTGGCTCGACTTTCCGCAACGCGTCGAACAACGCCCTCGCTTCAAAACAGTAGATGCCTGAGTTGATCTCGCGCACCTGGCGTTCGTCTTCAGTAGCATCGCGCTGCTCGACGATCTTTCGAAACGCGCCATTGTTGTCGCGAATAATACGACCGTAGCCAGTCGGGTTTTCGAGACGAACGCTGAGGATCGAACAGGCCGCGCCCTCGTTGTTGTGATGTTCGATGAGCTTCTGCAACGTCTCGACACGGATCATCGGTACGTCGCCTGACAACACGAGCACGAGTGAATCGGAATTTTCGAGCAGGCTGCGTGCTGATTCAACAGCGTCGCCAGTGCCACGTTGTTTCTGCTGGACAACAAAACTCGCGAGCTCGCCAGCTTCTGCCAAAACCGCCTGCTCAACTTCTTCAGCCTGGTGTCCCACGATCGTGATGATCGAGCGCGGCTCGAGGGCCTGCGCTGCCCTGACCACGTACGCGATCAACGGCGCGCCGCCCATCTC
>DATHTI010000469.1:0-11822 GCA_035463335.1 Pyrinomonadaceae bacterium
GGGGGAAAAAGACATACAAGGGGCCAGTAAAGAGCTCAAACTCGCCGTCTCTGAATATCCACCTTTCGTGAGCGCTCACAACCAGCTCGGCGTTCTTTACCTCCGGCTCAATGAGTTTGATCGCGCCGAGGAAGCTTTCAAGGCAGCAATCAAGATCAACCCTGATGCTTATGAGCCGTTACTCAACCGCGGGATCGCGCTTTATCGGCTGGGAAAGTTCAAGGATGCTGAATCGATGTTTCGCAAGACACTGAAGGTGAAGCCCGATTCTTCCGTCTCACATTACTATCTTGGTCGCACCTTTAATAAGCTGGGTCGCAACGAAGAGGCGGAGACATCTCTTCTGGCGTGCTTGAAGATGAACCCGAACGACTTCAAGGAAGCGCACCGCGTGCTGGCGGCGATTTACCTCGATCGCGGTGCCCTACCGCGCGTGATCGAAGAGCTGGAAACGTATCTGAAAGTCGTTCCTACCGCTCCCGACGCGGACAACCTGCGGAAAGTAATCGAACAGAGCAAACGCGCCCTCGGGCGTGAATAAGAATTAGACGCGGCTAAAAACTTCCCATCATCTCTAAGCCCATCGTGTTAATCTTCACTCGATGGCTTCGTCGGTCACGACTCAACTCTCTCTCGCGCCGCTCGGGGCCGGTGATCTAATCGATCGCGCAGTCAGACTTTATCGCCGCCATCTGTTCGTCTTGATCCGCACCGCAGCGCCGCCAGTCATAATCGTCGCTGCCGGCTGGGTGCTCTTTTCGATCAGCATTCGACAAGCTTTTCGCGCTTCCGAAACCGGCGACCTCCTCTGGAACTTCTTTCTCTTACTGGTGGCAATGTTCATCATGATGATCGGCTATCTTTTTATGCTGGTCATAATGGGCGGCGCCACCCGCACTCTGGTCGCACACCTACTTCGCAATGAGCCGGTCACCACCCGGGCCACGTACACCGCAGTGCGAGCCCGATTCTGGGGGCTTTTTTCTGCTTCACTGATAATGCTGGTCTGGGTTTTTATTGCGTTCTCCGTCTGCTCTTATGCCGCACAGGTCGTGATTGGTCTGCTTGTGTTCGGCGCGGCTTTTTTATCAATGGTCGCACCATCCTGGCTGGCCGTAACTCTCGGCGTAATTCTCAGTCTGATTGTGGCAGTAGCATCGATGGTTGTGTTCTTCATCCTGGTGGCGAGAGTGGTCTATGTGCCGCAAGTGATGCTGGTGGAAGGCAAGGGAGTGTTTGAAGCGGTGGGCCGCAGTTTCTCTCTGGCGCGTGGCAACGTTCGCCGGTTGATGGCGATGACGCTGTTTACGACCTTCGGCATCATGTCAGCGATGTTGCTTCTATTCGTCATCATCGGATTCGTCGGCGCCGCGAGCGGCATCAACGTGAGAGACTCAACGGAATGGCCCGCATGGTACGCTATCCTTTACAGCATTCTTGGACCATTGAGCTCGATCCTGCTGACGCCGGTTTGGATGCTGGGTCTTTCGCTGCTTTACGTGGACGAGCGCGTCAGGCATGAAGGTTATGATATCGAGCTCATGGCGTCACAACAGCTTGGTGAGGTGCCGGATGTGAACGTCACCTCGCCTTTCGGAACGGCGCTCCACTCGATGGAACGTAAACAACCGCCACCAGCGCCGAGCTCGTCGGGTAACGTGTTGAGAATCACCTAATCCAGTTAATGTCTCAGTCTTCGACAACACATCATCGTTACAGGCTCGCTGCTGTGTTTGGGGTGCTGTTCATTTTTCTGTTTCCTGCGACGGTCGCTGCGCTTCCGATTAGCCAGTATCAATTCAACCTGAAATATTCGATCGCGACTCTGGAGCGTCTGTATCAAACTGATGACTTCGACAGCGAGGTGGACGAAGCCCTCAACACCGTTCGCATACACTTACCCAAACAGCTTACTGTCGAGTTGGAAAAAGAGGTTTGCAATGTCGATAACACCTGGTTGCACAAGGACCTCGACGAGCTCGAGCAAGCGGATGATCCTACCGACAAACTGGGGCAAATAATCTGGACGCTCCGGGCGATCGAAGAGAGAGTTACCGAGCGTCTGAACCCTGGCGGGCGCGCGGCGGAGAACAAGGATTGGGCCAGGACGAGGTTGGAGAGTATTCTCGCGCGACCGGAATACGCTCATAACCAGCAAGGAACAAACGCACTCATTCGGCTGCTCCAGGATTTTGCTAACTGGCTGTCGAAGCTTTTGCCGCAGCGTCGCCCGGTCAATCCGGGCCGGATCGATCTAATCACGCTGATCGCGCAAATCGTCGTTATCGCTCTGGCCGCTTTGTTGCTCCTTTACGTACTCAAAACGGTGCTAGTGTGGTTTTCAGGACGCTCACGCAAACCCAAAAAAGACAAGACACGCGAGGCGCGCATCGTTTTAGGTGAACGCCTCGAGCCCGAAGCGACAGCAACGGACCTGCTTTCCGAAGCTGAAGCGCTCGCACGCCAGGGCGACCTGCGCGCCGCCATCCGCAAGGCTTACATCGCGTTGCTGGTTGAGTTAGGCGACCGCAAACTGATCAGCCTCGCACATCATAAAACCAATCGCGACTACCTGAACTCACTCCGCAGTGTTCCCCAGCTTCATTCGCGAATGCGCGGGCTTACCGATAGCTTCGAGCGTCACTGGTACGGTTTCGCGAATGCGACTACGAACGACTGGCAGGACTTTCGCGCGGGTTATCTCGCCGCCTTGCAAACTGAAACGAATTAACGATGCGCCAGCGACTCACGATCATTCTCACCTTCGTCGCCATCATCGGCCTGCTGGCCCTTGTTAGTAGTCTCAGTTATATAAAGAAGGACAAAGAGGAAGACTTTGAGATCGCCCCAAACCGATCTACCTATCACTCCGGACCAACAGGCACGCGCGCGTTGCACGACTTCCTCAGCGAGTCGGGCTACAAGGTCATTCGCTGGAGAGATACGCCGCAAAGGCTGTCGAGTGATTCCGGCAAGCTTGTCAAAACATTCGTCGTGGTGGGCCAGATACGGGTGCGCTTCACTGTTGAGGAGTCGGCGGCGCTAACTAAGTGGGTTGCCGCAGGCGGTCGTTA
Organism: Pyrinomonadaceae bacterium; assembly: GCA_035463335.1. GTDB lineage: Bacteria > Acidobacteriota > Blastocatellia > Pyrinomonadales > Pyrinomonadaceae > PSRF01. Next base: position 3,075 of record DATHTI010000469.1, read on the forward strand.
CGTCATTATCGACCGCAATCCGCTGGGTGATTCGAAGGAAAGCAAAACCGGTTGGAACATAACTTCGGAAGAGCTCGACTTCCCGACATTGCAAACCAACCCTGCCGACGTCAAGCAGATGACCGATAAAGTAACAGCGCTTCGACCAGTGCAGCCGACAGTCCTCACGCAAAACATTCAATCGGTGCTGCCTTCTCGTTTTGCTTCACGAATGACTGTTGGGCCTCCGGCGGAGGGTCAAAAAACCGAAGGGGATCAAACGGATACGGACGAAGACGCGCAGCAGCCGCAGCAGGAGCAGACGCCGCCGCCCGAACAAACAACTTCGACCGCGCCTGTTGTTCACATTGCTGACGACAAGGGAGCGTTGCTGATCGACTACAGTTACGGATCAGGCAGCGTTGTAATCCTCAGCGATCCCTACATCGTTTCGAACGGCGGCATCAAGCTGGACGACAACCTTCAGCTCGCGCTCAACGTCATCACCGCACGCGACGGGCTGATTGCTTTCGACGAGTATCACCAGGGCAAAGGAGCGGTCCAAAACAACCTTGCCGGTTACTTTGCCGGCACACCAGTGCTCTTAATCGCAGGTCAGATCGGTCTGCTCGTGCTGTTGGCGCTTTGGTCCAACGGGAGCCGCTTTGGGCGGCCGTTGCCGTTGTCGCAAGTGGATCGGCGTTCGAGTCTGGAGTTTGTGGCGTCGATGGCGGAGCTGCAGCAGCGTGCACGTGCATTCGATCTCGCCATTGAAAACATCTACACACGCACGCGCCGGGTGCTGGCTCGACATGCGGGTCTTGATTACAACAGCTCGCGATCCGAGATCGCATCATCCATCGCGGCGCGCGGTACGATCGACGCGCACAGATTGGAAACATTGATGCGCCAGTGTGAAGAGGTTATCAATGGCGCGCCGTGTAGCTGGCGCGAGGCGATCGATCTCGTGCGGCGGCTGCGCGAAGTCGAAAGTGAGATGGGCCTGCGCATGCGTTCAAGAGAAGTGAGACAAGCAGCAGAAAACATTTAATCTTGTGCTATTCTAACTGACCACTGATGCCTGAGACCGTCACCTCCACTGTCGAACACATTCGCACTGAACTGCAAAAAGTAATCGTCGGACAAGACGACGCGATCGAACAGATCCTGATCGCGTTGCTGGCGGAAGGACACGCGCTCCTCGAGGGCGTGCCCGGCACGGCGAAAACTCTGACAGTCAAAACCCTGTCGCGAATCATCAACGCCAGTTTTAGTCGTATTCAGTTCACACCGGACCTGATGCCTTCGGACATCACCGGCACGAACGTTTTCAACATCGCCAACTCGACCTTCAATTTGCGGTGTGGGCCAATATTCACTGACATCCTGCTGGCGGACGAGATCAACCGCACACCGCCAAAAACTCAAGCCGCCCTGCTTGAAGCGATGGAAGAGCGCCAGGTGACGATCGACGGTGATGCTTACAAGTTGTCGCCGATCTTTACCGTGCTCGCGACGGAAAACCCGATCGAGTACGAAGGTACGTATCCACTGCCGGAGGCGCAGCTCGATCGTTTTCAACTGAAGATACTTTTGACCTATCCAAGCGAGGACCACGAGCGCGAAGTCGTGTCGCGCTGGAACGACGGGTTCAATTCGAAACGCCTCGATCAGGTAGACATACGACCGCTTACTGACCCCGATGCGATCCTTCATTGTCGCGCGGAGGTTGCGCGAGCGCGCATGGAGCCGGGTGTTCAGCACTACGCGGTGGAGCTCGTACGGCGCACGCGCGCGCATCCGTTCATTCATTACGGCGCCAGTCCACGTGCGTCAGTCGCGTTGTTGCTTTGCTCGAAGGCGTTGGCGGCTATTCGTAATCGTGAGTTTGTCACACCTGACGACGTACGCGACGTGGCGCTGCCGGTGCTGCGCCATCGATTGACGTTGCGCGCCGAAGCCGAGCTCGACGGCGTAACAAGCGACTCCGTGATCACAGACATCTTAAAAACCGTAGAGGTTCCAAGATAGCTGAATACATAGGCATTTCTTTTTGTGCCTTTTGTGCTTTTTGTGGCTAAAGGTTTAACGTGCGCTTTGTCTTCACGAAACTTTTTTATTTCCTGATCGCGCTCGCTGTCATCCCTCTACTCTTATCGTGGGAGCGCCCGTGGCTGCGCTGGCTCGCCCTCCTCTACAACATCGCGCTTTTCGGTCTCGCATTTATTGAATCGAGATTTTGTGCACTGCCGAAAGGCCTGATGATCTCGCGCGAGTTTGGCAGTCGCTTCGCAATGGGCGCCGAAACGGAAGTGCGCATCCACATTCAAAACGCCTCCAATAAACCAGTATCGTTGATGCTCAAAGACGAGTACCCACCGCAGATGAGCTTGAGCGGGCCGCGCCAGGGCCGCGTTGACGTGGACGCGCAGAGCACGGCGACATTGATCTATGGAGTTAAACCACCGAGACGTGGCCGCTTTGAGTTTGGACAAACTGCGCTGCGCTTCAGATCGAAGCTCAAACTGATCTGGTGTCAAACGAAAGTCGTCGAGCCGGTGACGGTGAAGGTTTATCCCAACATGCATCGTGCTCGTGAAGCGGAGTTGAAAGCACTCGGCGTGCGCTCACTCGTCTCCGCACATCGCAAAACTTCGTGGCGCGGCGAAGGGCGCGAGTTTGAATCAATGCGCGATTATGTGCGCGGCGACGAATTGCGACACATCTCGTGGACAGCGACGGCGCGGCGCGGAAAACTCACGACGCGCCAGTATCAGATCGAACGCGATCAAACGATTCTGATTGCCCTCGATGCCGGTCGTTTGATGACGGCGCGTATCGAGCAGGAGACAAAACTCGATTCCGCCGTACACGCTACACTCTCGTTGTTTTCAGCGGCTGCACGCGCGGGTGATAATGCCGGGCTGGTCGTGTTTGGGCGTGGGATAAAGAGTTACCTGCCGCCGGGTCGCGGGCGCGATCACATCGAAGCGGCGCTCGAGGCGCTGCATGCGGTCGAACCGGAAATGATTGAGCCGTCGTACCCGCATGCGTTCGAGTATATCAAGGCGAACAGCAAGCGGCGGGCGCTGGTTGTGGTGTTGACTGATTTAGTGGATGAAGAGGGATCGAAGGAGTTACTGAATTCGCTTCATATCCTGCGGCCGCGTCATTTGCCGCTCGTGGTGACGATCGCTGATCGAGATTTGAAAGCGGTCGTGCGGCAGATACCGTCGTCAGTCAAGGATGTGTTTACGCAGTCAGTTGCTGAGGAGATAATTCATCATCGAGAAGCGGCGCTGCGGAAGGTCGAATCGATTGGTGGATTAGCGCTTGATGTCACTGCGGCCGCCCTCGCACCGGCGTTGTTGGAAACTTATCTGCGGGTCAAAGAACGAGGTCTGTTGTGAACGCGGATTTACGCGGATAAACTATTCTCGCCCAACGAGCAGCAAGTAGGCATACATCGCTAAACCCGTTATCCCACCGATACCGAATTTAATCCTCGGATCGATCGGGGCGGGCGAGATAAATCCCTCAATTGTTCCCGCGACCACGAGTAAAATCGCCACCCCAATCATCAACCGCACCGCTTCCATACCGCGCGTCTTCAAAGCATCGGCGCGTGTCAAATCACCGGGCATCAGCATCGCACTACCTATCAACAATCCGGCACCGCCCGCGATAAAGATGCACGACAATTCAACTACACCATGGCCCACCATGAACGTCACGAGAGCGTTCCCAAAATCCGTTCCCGCTCCGTAAGCCAGCGCTACGACTGAGGCGATGTTCGCGCCGTTCAGGGCGAGATAAAAAATCGTGCCGATGCCGAGCGTCGCACCAAACGCGAAAGTGTAAATCGTGACCATGATGTTATTGGTCATGATGAGGCTTGCGCCTGTCTGGTTCGCCTCGTTGAGACGTTCCCACCACGGCGTTTTAGTCTCGATGGCCATCTCGCGAAACGCAGGAGACACGCCCATGAGCTCTGAAAAGTCCGGATCGTAGCGCGTCCCCACAAAGCCAACAGTTGCAAATATCATGAACACTGAAAACGAGAGGAACGTGTAGCGCCACGTGCGACGAAACGTTTGCGGCAGCTCGCGCGTGAAGAACAGGCGGATGCGTTTGCCGCCCTGTGCATCGGCGCGATAGATGCGACCGTGCGCGCGGATCACGAGACTGTTCAGGTAATTGACCAGGCGCGGGTCGCGGGACTCGGCACGTGCGATAGCGAGATCCGAAGCCGTGCGACGATAGATCCGGCCCAGCTCGCGAACCTCTTCACGGCCCAGGCGCCGCAGCGACGACCCATCGAGCAGCTTGAGCAAGTCCTCGAGCCGTTGCCATGCGTTTTTGCGTTGAGTGATGAATCGATCCGGAGGCACCACAAACAAGATACAAATTTCCCGCAAATCCTGTAAATCTTTTTATCCTGTTCTAATATATGCCCATGACTTCAGGCGCTCTGGTGGAATGCGTCCCCAACTTCAGCGAAGGCAGACGACCCGAGATTGTTCGGCAGATCGCCGAGGCCATCACCGCCGTAAACTCCGCCTGTGTGCTCGATACGCATATCGATCCCGATCACAATCGCTCAGTCATCACTTTCGTCGCGCCACCGGAGACGGTTGTCGTGGCTGCTATCAACGCCGTCAGGCGCGCCGCAGAGCTCATCGACATGCGTACACATCATGGCGAGCACCCGCGACTCGGCGCGACTGATGTGTTGCCGTTTGTTCCCGTTAGCGGTGTAACGATGGACGACTGTGTGCGTATTGCGCACGAGGCGGGCGCGATCATCGCGCGCGATCTCTCGATCCCGGTTTACTTTTACGAGCGCGCCGCGTTGCGTGAAGAGCGAGTGAATCTCGAGGATGTGCGTCGTGGTGCTTTGGAATTACTGCGCGAGCAAATCACAACCAATCCCGAGCGCGCGCCGGATGTTGGTCCAGCTCAGGTGCACGAATCAGCAGGTGCGATTGCCGTCGGTGCTCGCCCGTTTTTGATTGCATTCAACGTCGTTCTTCGCACCAGCGACATCGCGGTGGCGCGCCAGATCGCCCGCACGATCCGTGCGCGCAACGGCGGCTTACCTTTCGTCAAAGCCCTCGGCTTTCGACTGCACACGCGCGACCTGGTCCAGGTCTCGATGAACCTCGTTAACTATGAAGTAACAGGTATGACAGTCGCCTACGATGCAATCCGCCGTGAAGCTGATCGCCTGAACGTAGAAATCGACAGCACGGAGATCGTCGGCCTCGTCCCACGCGCCGCGATGGACCACAACGCTCCCTTTTTCACCGAATCCAAAATCCTCGAAAACCAGATCCGGCTCTGCCAATCCGTCTAAATCTGTGGTTACCTACCAAGCTTGATAACCGCGCGCCGAAACTTCTCATCACGACTTTCAAGTGCCTGCTTTTCCTCTTCACTCAACCCACGTTGTGCCTTGAATCCGATCTTCCGGATCTGAAAGTTATCCCAATCGCCTCTACGCTGCTCATCGAGCTCAAAGATCATCGGACTACGCGCCAGCTTGCGCAGCGTCGCTGCTGAAGTGCGATAGTTTTTACGCGTTCTGAGCTTCTCTTCTTCTTTCAACGCGAGCTCCAAAGCATCACGATGCGTCGGTCGAAAACCAAGCTTGCGATAAAACCAGAACGCGCCTGACGCAATGCCTTCCTCGTTTTCAAATCCGATTTGATAAGGATCGAGCGAGAATGCCGTGACCCTCGCAAAGTGATGCATCACGTTCAGCACACGTGCATAGAGCCACGCTGTTTCACCATCGCGAAACGTGTAATACAAGTTGAACCCGGTTTCCATGCGCTCGAAAAGCGAGAGTCCTTCGAAGTAGCCGATCGGAACGCCGTTCTTGTAGATCATCACCGAGTGATAGGTCCGCAAAGGCAGCCGCTTTTCCTCCGGCAAACTCATGATGAAGATCTCGACACCGCGGCCCAGCTCCGCGCGATATACATGTTTCGGATCGCCGTGAGTGAAACCGTAGAGCTCGCGATAACGAATCGTCGACGCGTCGCGGGCCATGTCGATTGCCTTCTCGCCTTGCTGTGGCGCCAGCCGTTCCAATTCCGGCGAGGGCTGCGCGAGCTCTTTCCGCAGGTCGATCTCGCGACGTTGAATCAAAGGCGTGTGGTGATAGAACAACTTTCTCCCGGACAAACGCATGCCAGTTCGCGACGTGTTGAAGCCGGGCGTCCAACGCACGTAAAGCTGTTGTGAGTCGTAGAGCTCAGCGCGCTCGATATCTGACTTCGGTAATTTGTCGAACTGCTCGATCAGCCACGACAGCTCCGAGCGTCGTCCGCGCGCGGCAGCTAACCATTCACGATAAGGCACGTTGGCTTCGACAAATGCATCCTCTTCGAGCAGCGGCATGAACCGCGGCCACGTTGCAGCAAGCCGGTTCTCGCTCTCAAACCAGTCCCAGTAGATCGCAATTTGTGACGGATGTTGCTGTAGCAGACGGCGGACGATGAAGAAGCTGAACGTGTCAGTAACAGAAGTGCCGGCGATACCGGATACTTCCGGATGCTCCAGCGGCGCGACATCGATCTCCTGCCGGTCCAGGTAAGAAATTCTGTTTACGAAACCGCGCAGCTCGCTTTCTGCGGCCCGCACGATCGATGCGCTATGAGGATACGCGCGCACGAAGAGAAGAAGCTCGTGATAACGAACGAGTAAATCAGTATCGGTAAATTTCTTGCGTGAGAGTTGCCCGAGCAGCCGTTCGAGTTTATGCGCGCCGGCCGGAGTGAATTCAGTTTTCAGCTCATCGAGTTGGTCCAGGAGGCTTGAAGTGTTGTCGCGCGGCACGATTCGTTACGCTCGTCGAATAAACTTTGCAGCGATCCAACCCACCAGCACAAGCACTGACAGGATGAGCCAGTTGTAGCGCTCGCCGTAAGTGACGCCGGGAAAGTGGTTGCTGATCATGATGAACACGACCGGCACCGCCATGAACGTGTTTTGTTTCGACCGCAGCTTCGCGCGCGCGGAGAGTCGATCGTCAGGCTTGCGTCCTTCATTAAGCGCGGCAATCATTTTTTTCTGCGACGGGAGGATGTGCATCCAGACGTTCGCGGCCATGATCGTGCCGAAGATCGCGCCGAGATGTATGTAAGCCGCACGTCCGCTGAAAAAATTCGTCAGCACATACGACACCACGACGATGAGAACGTAAGCAATCGCCGCAAACAGTTTTTCATGTTGGCCCAGCGGCGACGCCATCATCACGTCGTATACAAAACCACACACGAGAATGATCCCGATACCCAGTGCGACAGCCGCGCCGATACTGATATCGCGCACGTCAGGATCAACGAGCGCGCCGCCACCGAGATAGTAAATCAGGACCAGGAGTGCGAAGCCGCTGAGCCACGTGATGCCGGCTTCCCAGCGAAACCAGTGCAATGTGCGCGAAGCGAGATCGGGAGTCTTCCGTCGCTCGACGACGTAAAAGCCGCCGCTATGGACCATCCAAACTTGCGCGGCGTTGCCGGTGCTCAGCGCTGCCTTCTCTTCTTCGGTAAGTCGCGCGTCGAGCCACGTGAAGTAATAAGTTGTGCCGACCCACATGATGCCTGCAAACACGTGTATCCAGCGAAATAGCAGGTTAAGCCATTCACTTAGCGTAGGGTCGAGGATGATCATATAGGGACGGACGCTTAGCTCCCGCGATAGGTGGAATAGCCGTAAGGACTGATCAGCAGCGGAACGTGATAGTGCTGAGAGCCGTCGTCGACGTTAAAAACGACCGTCACCTGGGGATAGAAACAGGCGACACTGAGCGACGAGAAGTAGGGTTCGGTATCAAAAACCAGCCGGTAAGTGCCATTCGATACGGGGCGATCGACGAGAAAAAACGGCTTCACGCGCCCGTCTGTGTCGGTCCACGCATGGCTCAGCTCGGTCCAGCTCTCGTCCGTGTTCTGCATTTCGAGCGATACGGCGACGCCACTGGCGGGTGAGCCCCTGGACGTGTCGAGAATGTGCGTGGAGATGGTGCTCATGGTCGGGATGCAGTTTACCAGAGGATTAGCCGCAAAAAGCACAAAAAGCACAGATGAAGTTAACCCCCTAACGCGCTAAATACATTTTGAGTTTTTGGTGCCTTTTTGCGGCTAAAGTAATTTCCTCAGTCGCAACTCGGTGATTTTGCTTTGTTCAGTGGCGGCGATGGGGAGTTCCGTCTGGGGGTCATGTTGGAGTCGTTCGCGTAGGGCGGAAAGCATCTCGTCCGAGGTTTTGCCGGTGGCGCAGATGATGAAAATGAAGCCGAATTTCTGCTCGTAATCGTTGTTCAGGTCCGCGAGTGTCGAGACGGTTTCCTCTGATGCGTTGGCCACGCCGGACTGTTCCTGGCCAGACCATTGCTGCGACTGTGCGGAGACTTTGCCGGCCGCTTTTTTCTCGCCGATTTTTGGATGGCTGCGAAAGGCTTCGAGCCAGTCGCTTTGATCGAGTGACCACCAAATGTCGTTGGCTGTTGCGAGCAGTGTTTCGAAGGTTGAATAAGGCCGAGCGTCTGCCATCTCTTTTGCCCAGCGTTTTGAGCCACAACACTGGAGTAGCTCTTGCGCTGCTTCGTCAGCAGAGACTGAGTTCAACCATGCGAGGTCTTGTTGCATGCTTATTCAGCCAGGGTGCCGTAGACACGTAAACGGCTCACGCCACCATCGGGGAAGATGCTGAAACGAAGATGCGAGGCGATGCCCGCGTCGTGCAATTCCTGATCGAAAT
>DATHTI010000470.1:0-2919 GCA_035463335.1 Pyrinomonadaceae bacterium
TGGGGCGGCCACGGAGGGCCGCCCCTACAATTATGCCTCTGGGTTTTGATAGGATTGTGCCCGCCTTTTGTCCAACTACATCCCAGTCCTTTAATTAGGAGACATCACGCATGCGCTCTGCATTTCGCGGTTTAGTTGTCGTTTCCTTACTCTGCTGTTTTCTGATCCAGATCCCCGCACAAACTTCGAACCGGACCAACGGCGGAGCGCGATCCAAACCAACTGCGCCAGCGGCCGATCCGAACGGCGGCAAGACGCCCGTCAGCGAAATGCGGAGCTCGATCGAGCGCTACACGGTCGATCGTGGCAGTCTGGCGAGGTCCTATCCGGTCCAGGGCTCGCGCTCGCGGCGTGAGCGCTTCAAAAAGTTCTATCAAGAGTGGCTGGCGTCGCTGCAAAGTCTGGGCTTCGACTCGATGAGCCAGGACGGCAAGATCGATTACCTACTCTTCAAAAACCATCTCGAGTACGAGCTGCGACAGCTCGACATCCAGGCGCGCCAGATCACCGAGATCGAGCCGCTCGTCCCGTTCGCCACGAAAATCATTGAGCTCGAAGAAACAAGACGGCGCATGGAGCCGATCGACTCCGCGAAAGTCGCCGCGACCTTGAACGATTTGAGGAAACAGGTTGACGAGCGACGGCGTGCAGTCGAGCTCGGCCTGCGAAGCGAGGCACGCGGCGGTGATGCCAGTCACGATACGGGGCGCGTGAAGAAGACGGTCGCGAATCGTGCGGTCGCGGCAATCAACAGCCTGCGCGGCAACCTGCGCAACTGGTACACGTTCTACAACGGCTACGATCCGATGTTTACGTGGTGGAATGAAGAGCCGTACCGGACGCTCGATCAGGCGATGACCAGCTACGCCTCGTTTTTGACTGAACGCGTCGTCGGCATTCGCGCGTCAGAAGGCAGCGGCCAAACACAAACAGGACAGACGCGTGGACCAGGTGGCCCAGGTGGCGGTGGTCCAGGCGGGGGCCAGGGATTTCAACGTCCGGGTGGAACGGCTGCGCGACCGGGCGACTCGAGCGACATCGTCGGCGATCCAATCGGACGTGAAGCACTTTTCGTCGAGTTGCGCTCCGAGATGATTCCCTACACGCCCGAAGAGATCATCGCGATCGGCGAAAAGGAGATGGCGTGGTGTGAGAACGAAATGAAGAAAGCGTCGCGGGAGCTCGGTTACGGCGACGATTGGAAGAAGGCGCTCGAACACGTCAAAAATCTTTACGTCGAGCCCGGCAAACAGCCGCAGATGATTCGCGACCTTGCGCTCGAGGCGATCAAGTTTGTCGAAGACAACAACCTCGTCACTGTTCCCGAGCTGGCGAAAGAAACCTGGCGCATGGAGATGCTGACTCCCGAGCGCCAGCTCGTCAGTCCATTCTTCCTCGGCGGCGAAGTGATCCAGGTCTCATTCCCGACGAACACGATGGCCCACGAGCAGAAGATGATGAGCATGCGCGGCAACAACATTCATTTCGCGCGCGCGACTGTCCATCACGAGCTGATTCCGGGCCATCACCTGCAGGGCTTCATGTCGGCGCGTAACAAGCCGTATCGCGGCATCTTCGGTACGCCGTTCTGGACTGAAGGCAATGCGCTTTACTGGGAGCTGTTGTTGTGGGACCTCGGTTTTGCGAAGACGCCGGAGAACCGCATTGGCATGCTCTTCTGGCGCATGCATCGTTGCGCGCGCATCATCTTCTCACTCAACTTTCATCTCGAGAAGATGACGCCACAGGAGTGTATCGATCTGCTGGTCAACAAGGTGGGCCATGAGCGTGATAATGCGACCGCGGAAGTGCGGCGCTCGTTCGATGGGAGTTACGGGCCGCTTTATCAGATCGCGTATTTGATTGGTGGATTGCAGCAGTACGCGATGCACAAGGAGCTGGTTGGTTCAGGGAAGATGACGAATCGAGCGTACAACGATGCGTTGTTGAAGGAGAACCGCATTCCGATCGAGATGCTGCGGGCGGCGATCACGAATCAGAAGTTGACGCGAGATTTCGTTACGAACTGGAAGTTCTACGAAAACATTAACCACTGATAATACGGATCTTTAAATCCGATTAAGACGGATCTGATTATCGTCCGTATGCCAATCGTAGTTTCACGAACATCGGCTCGGTTGGTTTGACGCTGGGGCGGTAGAAGAGGAGTTGAGGGGGTGGCGCGCTCGCGGTCAGAGCGCGGGTGCGCGCGTCCTTCTCTTCTTTGGTCCATGATTGGCCTGCCGTGGCCATTTCCATACGGCCGACACTCGAGCCCCATTCCTTTTCCCAGCTCGCCACTTGTTCGTCCGTAAGCTTCAACGCCTTAGCGCTGATATCGATGCCCTCGAGTCGTGTCGGCGTGACGATCACGCTCAACACTTCCGCAACGTGATCCGGGCGGCTCTTCTTCATCACGAAAAATGGTGGACTGTCGTCCTGCGCCGGGATCTCCAGCAGTCTTCCGATCGCGACCTCATTATCTCCGCCAGCAGTGCGGTTCGTCGGAAAGATCAAATAAGGCTCGCCAAGCGATCCGTCCGCATACTGTTCGCGATCGATAATGTAAACGAAACCCGCGCGCACGGCTTCCACACTGATTCGTAGTCGATCTCCCTGGCCCAGTCTCGTCGTGGCGGAGATTCGCTCCGGCAACCACTCAGTCGCCGCGTTATCATCATGCACAATCAAACGCTCGCCGGAATCAGATCGAGTCGGGCGGCGCAGTCGCCAGAGAGTCATCCCAACAACCGTTTCCGGTGCGACGTTGTTAACCGGCACGTTCGGTGTCGCGTTGCGATAAGCGCGCCGCCGGTTCGTAGTCTTCTTGGTCGACGAGCCACTGAATGCGGTGTCCCAAAGCTTTCGCGTCATGTCTTCCGGGTTTTGTGGGGAGACAACCATCGACAACGCGATCAC
>DATHTI010000471.1:0-7176 GCA_035463335.1 Pyrinomonadaceae bacterium
TGGGGCGGCCACGGAGGGCCGCCCCTACAATTAATACGACGTACACCAGTGATCAGGTATTATCCGCCCTGATATTCAACTCACTACTACTGAGGGAGTGGAATTATGGGATGCGACGTCGGATTGTTGGCCGGCATTGAATTCTTTGCATTTTTAACGGAAGAGGATCGACAGGCACTCGCGAACGTTGTCGATTCGATGACACTAAACGCCGGAGACACGCTTTTTCATGCCGGCGAGCCGGGTGAATCGTTGTTCATCGTTCGCTCGGGTTCGATCGAGCTTTTTATAAAAGACACGGTGGGCCAGAAGATCGTGCTCACCATCGCCGAAGCAGGCGATCTCTTCGGCGAGCTCTCGCTGCTCGACAGTGGTCCAAGAACCGCGACCGCTGTGGCCATGACTGAAACAGAGCTGCTCGTACTCGATCGGGACGATCTGTTGCTGCTCTTCCAGAAGCGACCAGACTCAGCGCTCCATATGCTGGCGGCGATGAGTGCGATGACGCGCAAGGCTGACGAGCTACTGCGCACACGCGTCTCGCGCAACGTCAACGAAGAGATCGAAGTGCACAGCACGCCGCTACAGCGCATCGCTGACTGGATCGCGTGGTTCAGCGGCAGCATGCCGTTTCTGATCATCAACGCGGCATGGTTCATCATCTGGATTTCCATCAACACGCTTAATCTCGGCATTCCGGCATTCGATCCGTATCCGTTTGGACTGCTCACGATGATCGTTTCACTCGAAGCGATCTTCCTGTCGTGCTTCGTGCTCGTGAGTCAGAACCGCCAGGCTGAGAAAGATCGCGTGCGATCGGATATCGAATATGAGGTGAACGTGAAAGCCGAGCTCGAGGTCGCGCACCTGCACGAGAAAACCGATCGTCTTTACGAAGGCATGCTCGCGCGCTTTGCGAAACTGGAAAAACTGATCCAGCCCGGGCGAGTGGCGTGATAAAAATAGAACTCAACAATCGGACTCACGACACAAAGCTCGGGCCGTTCTCGCGGACAATACACTCCGACCTGGAGGAGCGAAACTATGCGTTGGAGAGGTGAACGACAAAGCACCAATATCGAGGATCGGCGCGGTATGTCCGCCGGCAGAGTGGCCGTCGGCGGTGGTCTGGGAACGATCGTGATCACGATCCTCGCGCTGCTTTTTGGCGTGAACCCGCAGCAGTTGTTTGAGCAACTGCCTTCCGATCAACAGCCGGGCGTGCAGAGCTCGCGTCCGCGAAGTTCGGAAGAAGAAGAGCTGAAACAGTTTGTCGGGGTGGTCCTGGCGAAGTCGGAAGATGTTTGGAACGACGTGTTTCGTCAGAACGGCAAGCAGTATCGAGAGCCAACGCTCGTGCTCTTCACGGACCAGGTGCGCTCTGCGTGTGGTCTTGCCGGTGCTGCCGTTGGTCCATTCTATTGTCCGGGTGATGAGAAGGTTTACATCGATCTCTCCTTTTATCAACAACTGCGGCGCGAGTTCCAGGCGCCGGGAGATTTCGCGCAGGCGTATGTCGTCGCGCACGAAGTCGGTCATCACGTGCAGAAGCTTTTAGGCATTACCGATCGTGTGGATGCGTTGCAGCGACGAGTGCCGGAGAGAGAAGCGAATCAGTTGTCGGTGCGCCTGGAGTTGCAGGCTGATTTCTTTGCGGGCGTGTTTGCGAAGTACGTGCAGAACCAGGGACTGCTCGAGGCTGGTGACGTTGAAGAGGCGTTACGAGCCGCGAGTGCAGTCGGTGACGATCAAATCCAACGACGAACGACGGGATATGTTGTGCCCGATTCGTTCACGCACGGAACGTCGGAGCAAAGATTGCGATGGTTCAAGCGCGGTTATGAGAGTGGAGGAGACATCCGCCAGGGCGACACCTTCGGCGCACGCGATTTATAAAGTCAATTAGCCACGGATGAACACGGATTTCATTCACGGATTTTCTTTTAATCTGTGTATGAAATCCGTGTTTATCCGTGGCTAATTTATTCGTTACATCACGTCGCGCCGGTGAAAATTGTGCCTCTTGGTGACCAAACTCGATGAAACATATTTACAGCGCCGGAAGTATAGAGCCCCATGACTACGGCAAATCCCCTGCGAGTTTGGCCCGGCGTCGCGGCCCTCGTACTCCAATGGCTGGCGCGGTTCGGTATCAAAGCCGTCATCCCCGGGATCAAAGGCTTCGGGCAAGGCATGATGATCTCGCTCGTTTTCACTTTGGCGCTCATCATCTGGTGGGCATTCTTCAGCCGCGCCAGCCGCAAAGAACGCTTCGGTGCTCTCGGCCTGATGGCCGCGGCACTCGGCGCCACGTGGTTATTTCGTCACGATTCAATGTGGCTGCCATGGTTACTCGCCTACGCCATTCCGTTTCTAAGTCTCGCCTTTGTAATCTGGGCGGTCGCGACACGTCGACTGCCTGATCGCATTCGACACGCAACCATGGTTGCGACAATTCTGATCGCCTGCGGCGCATGGTTGTTCGTAAGGCAAAACGGCATCAACGGCGATCACCAGGCTGAGTTTGGCTGGCGCTGGTCGGCAAGCACTGAAGAACGACTGCTCGCCGAAACCGCAAACGCACCAGCACAATCTCCCGCAACGACAGCACCAGCCCCCGCAACAACAACCGCAGCCCCGGCTGCATCCCCACCACCATCCGCATCACCTGAAGCTTCGAAGAGCCCCACAACCGCTGCCTCGCCGACAGAGACACGCGCCGAATGGCCCGGCTTTCGCGGACCGCGAAGAGACGGCATTGTTCGCGGCGTGCGCATCGACACTGACTGGTCAGCCAAACCACCTGTGCAGCTCTGGCGCCGTCCGATTGGACCAGGCTGGTCGTCGTTCGCGGTCCGCGGCGATCTTTTTTACACGCAGGAACAGCGCGGCGATAACGAAGTAGTGGCCTGCTATAAAGCGAGCACGGGCCAGCCGGTGTGGACACACAAGGATGCGGCACGTTTCTTTGAGTCGAACGCGGGCGCTGGCCCACGCGCCACACCGACACTCAGCAACAATCGCGTCTACACGTTCGGCGCCACCGGAATTCTCAACGCGCTCGATGCCAATAACGGCTCGGTTTTATGGACTCGAAACGTCTCGTCCGAGACCAATACCAAGGTTCCGTTCTGGGGCTTCTCGAGCTCACCACTTGTGATTGGCGATCTCGTGATCGTTGCCGCTTCAGGGCAGCTCGTTGCGTACGATGCCGCGACCGGTAACCGTCGCTGGCTTGGACCAAACCCGGGTGGCAGCTACAGCTCGCCACATCTCGCCACGATCGATGGCGTGCAGCAAGTGCTTCTCGTGACCGGTGGCGGCACCACCAGCGTTTCGCCTGCTGATGGTAAGCAGCTCTGGTCAGACTCATGGTCCAGCAACAGCATCGTGCAACCGGCACTTACATCTGACGGCGACGTTCTAATCACGAGCCAGGAGAACGGCACACGGCGCATCGCTCTCGCGCACAATGGTAGTGGTTGGTCGGTGCAGGAGCGTTGGACCTCCAACGGTCTCAAACCATATTTCAACGACTTCGTGGTCCATAAAGGTTACGTATACGGTTTTGATGGTCGCATTCTCGCCTGCATCGATCTCAAAGACGGCGGACGTAAGTGGAAAGGCGGGCGCTACGGCAACGGACAGCTCGTGCTGTTGCCCGATCAGGATCTGTTACTCGTGTTGTCAGAAGAAGGCGAGTTGGCACTCGTGGGCGCAACCCCGGATCAATTCACGGAGCGCGCGAAGGTGACGGCAATTGAAGGCAAAACGTGGAACCACCCGGTGCTGGTCGGCGACATATTGCTGGTCCGAAACGCCGAAGAAATGGCCGCCTATCGCCTCCCCCTCGCCCGTTGATCACAAAAAGCACAAAGAGGATCACAAAAAGGCACAAAAAAGAAAAGCAGAAAAGGAAAAGCACAAGCTTCTAATTAGAAAGATTTGTGCTTTCTTTTTTGTGCCTTTTGTGCCTTTTTGTGATCCCCTTTTGTGTACTAAAGAGAGTTTTGGATTTTTTCGAGGGCGCCGTAAAGGATGTTGTCCTCGCGCGCGATACAGAGTCGCATGTAGTTGTCGAACTCGTTGCTATCCGCGAACGCGCCTCCAGGCACGCCGGCTACGCCTTTGCTGATCAACATGTCGTTGAAATCGATCGCGTCGCCGAAGCCCTCCGGAATGCGGGCCCAGATGTAGAACGCCGATCCTGATTCATAAATCTTGAACCCAACTTTGCTCAGCGCTTCAACAGCCGCCTTCCTCTTAGCCATGAACTTGTCACGCAGCACGTTGTAATAGTTCGGATCAGACATCAAAACACTAGCAAGCGCGAGCTGCAGCGGCGTCGGCGAACAAACGTAGAAGACGTTGTTTGAATTGTTCAGTGGCGCGATAAGCTTCGCGGCGCCGTAAACATAACCGAGTCGCCAGCCCGAAATGTTCCACGACTTCGAGAACGAATTGACAGTGATCGTACGATCCCACATGCCATCCAGTGTCGCGATCGACGTGTGCGGGTTCTCGCCAACAACATAATGCTCATACACCTCGTCGGCGATACACAGCAGATCAAACTCCTGGCAAACCGCAGCAATCGCTTCGAGCTCAGCGCTCGTGAACACTTTCCCGGTCGGGTTCGCAGGACTACACGCGATGATGGCGCGCAACGGAAACTGTTGTTGGTTCTTCCATTCACGACAGCGCGCACGCAGCTCATCTACATCAAGCTCGAGGTTCGGGCCGTGCAGAGGCAGCACATGTGAGTGGCCGCCGAGCTCGTCAAGGATGCGACGATGGTAAGGATAATAAGGCTCGAAAACGAGGGCTGACGAGTTTTTCAGATGCGTATGCGCGATCGCGATCAATGCTCCGGTCGCGCCCGGCGTAATCAACAACTCCAAAGGCGACGCTTTCGGATCGACTTGAATATTATTGAAGCGCGCAATCTTTTTCGCGACAGCTTCGCGCAGCTCACCCACGCCTTCGGCGGGACTATAGTGATTGCGGCTCGCCTTGATTAACTCTTCGGCAGCCTGCGCCAGCTTCGGATTAATCGCCAGCTCCGATTGGCCCTGTACGAGATTTCCACTTGGTGGAACGAGTCTGGTAATGGTCCTGATTTCAGGTTGAGGTTTAGGTTTAGGGGTCATTTCGGATGGAAGATTACCATACACGCATTCTCAGATTAAATCCGCGCCGGAGATTCATGTGAGTCCGTGGCTCCTATTGACATTCTATACGAGCGCTGGTATCTATCTCGTATCGATTGTCTGTAGGAGAAGTAATGAAGAAGTCGAAGAACGATCTTTTGCAGGGCACGCTCGATCTTTTGGTGCTCCAGTCGCTCAGCCTTGGCCCGTTACACGGCCTCGGCGTTTCCGATCGCATTGCGCAAATCACCCAGGGCACTTTCAAAGTTAAGCCCGGCTCACTGTTTCCTGCCCTCCATCGCCTCGAAGAAGCAGGCTGGCTCAAGTCTTCGTGGGGCGAGTCAGACAATAACCGCCGCGCCAAATATTACCGGCTCACCAAAGCAGGCCAACGACAGCTCAAAGTCGAAACTGAAGGCTGGCAGCGTGTCTCGCTCGCGATCACCAGCGCGCTCAAAGCGACGTCGTAGGGAGAAGTTACTATGCCATTCCTTTCGCGCATCGCCAGCACGTGGCGAAATCTGTCCAACAAAGACGTCGTGGACCACGAGCTCAGTGAAGAGCTGCGCGCGCACGTCGATTTACTGACTGACCAGAAAATTCGCGACGGCCTCGAACCGGAAGCAGCACGACGCGCAGCCCTCGTCGAGGTGGGCGGCGTCGAGCAGGTGAAGGAAAGAGTGCGCGAAGTGAGGATGGGACGGCCGCTCGAGGATCTCTCGCAGGACTTGCGCTATGCGTTGCGCGGCTTGCGCAAACATCGCGCGTTTACGGCAGTGGCAGTGATCACTCTCGCGCTCGGCATCGGCGCCAACACCGCGATCTTCACTGTCATCAACACGGTGCTGTTGCGGCCTCTTCCGTACGAGCAGCCCGATCAACTCGTCGTATTGACGGAAACGATTTCAGAGCGACCTGCCGGGGTCTCGTATCAAAACTTCGTCGACTGGCGCAGTCAGAACACAGTTTTTGAAAACATCACGGCCCTGCGCCCGCGTGAAAGTTTCAACCTGACTGGCGCCGGCGAGAGCGAACGCCTCCAGGGCCGCCTCGTCTCAGCAAACTTCCTCGCCACACTCGGAATCAAGCCCATTCGCGGGCGCGACTTTCTCGCCGAAGACGATCAGCCGAGCGCGACTCCGGTTGCTATCATCAGCGATGCACTCTGGCAAAGACGTTTCGGCGCTGATGAAAGCGTTATTGGTAAACAACTCACCCTCAACGGTCAGCAGTACACCGTTATCGGAATCACACCAGCAGACTTTAGCTTCGGAGCTGAAGCAGATCTTACTGTGCCGATCGGGCTCTCAGCCGAACGCTTCAAACTGCGCGGCAAAGATCCCGGCATCACTGCGTTTGCACGACTGAAGCAAGGCACGTCTACGAGCAACGCAAACGCTGAGCTCAACACGATCGCTGCACGCCTCGAACAGCAATATCCCGACACGAACACAGGCCGCCGCGTGCGCATCGAATCTCTTCGTGAGAGCGTCGTTGGTGACATTCGTCCAACGTTGCTGACGCTTCTCGGCGCGGTTGGTTTCGTTTTATTGATTGCGTGTGCGAACGTCGCAAATCTCCTGTTGACGAGATCGGCCGGACGGCAGCGAGAGATGGCGATTCGCACTGCGCTCGGTGCGGGACGCATGCGCATACTGCGCCAGTTGTTCACTGAAAGCACTGTGCTCGCGCTCGCCGGTGGCGTTGTTGGATTGCTGTTCGCGATCTGGGGAACAAGCGTGCTCTCGTCGTACATTCCCGAGGGCATTCCGCGCATGAGCGAGCTCGGTTTCGACGGTCGCGTGCTGGCGTTCACGTTCGGTGCATCACTTCTCACCGGCGTTTTCTTTGGACTCGCTCCCGTGCTCCAGTCTGCGAAGACAAACCTTACGGAGACATTAAAAGAAGGGGAACGAAATTCATCTCCGAGTCACAATCGGGTAGGCAAGCTGCTCGTGATCTCTGAGGTCGCACTCACGCTCGTGCTGCTCGTTGGCGCAGGTTTGCTAGTGAAGAGTTTCTGGCG
>DATHTI010000472.1:0-4227 GCA_035463335.1 Pyrinomonadaceae bacterium
TGGGGCGGCCACGGAGGGCCGCCCCTACAATCTCACTCCTAATCGCGCTGACGTTCTGCCTGCGGTGTGAATTCCCCAAGCGTAGCGCGCACCTGCCGCTCGTTTCCATCACGGCGAACAGCGAGTGTGACTTCCGTGCCCGGTGGTGTCGCGGCGATCGTGTTGCGGAAAGAATTCGGATCGGTAACCGCTTGGCCGTTGAGCGAAGTGATCACATCGCCCTGTCGCAGCCCCGCACGATCGGCGCCACTCCCAGACTGCACCTGGTAAACAACCACGCCCGGTCCCTCTGTCACACCAAGCCGCGAAGCTTCTTCAGAAGGAATCTCGAGCACAACAATTCCAAGCTGACCCCGCCGGACCTGGCCCGAATTGATCAACTGGTCCATCACGTTGCGGGCCATGTTTGACGGAATCGCAAAACCGAGCCCGATGCTTCCCCCGGAGGGCGAGAGTATCTGTGAATTGATGCCGATCAACTCACCATTCGTACTCACCAGCGCGCCACCTGAGTTGCCGCGGTTTATTGGCGCATCGGTTTGCAGAAAATCTTCAAAGCTGCCGTTACTCAAACCTGTCTGGCGACCCTTCGCACTGATAATTCCCATCGTCACTGTTTGGCCCACACCGAGCGGATTTCCGATCGCAAGCACAACATCACCCACGCGAGTGCGATCGGAATCTCCAAGGACCAGCGTCGGCAAGCCGCTCGCATTCACTTTCAACACCGCAAGATCGCTGGGCGGATCCGATCCAACAACCTGCGCCTGGAGACTGCGGTTATCATTCAGAGCAACTGAGATCTGGTCAGCGCCGTCGATCACGTGATGATTCGTCAGGATATAACCGTCTTCTCTGACGATGACTCCGGAACCCAGGCCCTGGCGTGTCGGGTTGGGCGCTTGTTGTGTTCCTCGCTCGCCGAAGAACCGGCGAAACCATGGATCATCCATGAACGGAAACTGCTGCGGTTGCCGCACACGCGTTTGCGAGTGAATCGTCACAACTGCCGGCGTGGCTTTGCTGACCGTGTCGGCGTACGACGCAACCGGCATAACAGCGGGATTGGGCGCAACGGGCGCACCGCTCGTGTTCGGGTTCGGAGTTCCACTCGACTCCAGTGCAAAGCGGCTTCCGCGGTCGCGATTACAAGCCCCCAGCAAACAGGCCGCCATCACCACACTCAAAATCATTCCAGCACGCATAGGTATTCTCCTAACTTTGCCCACAGAAGGCGAAAAAAGCACAAGGTAGATCCATTTAACGCCAAAGTTCGTGAATCATTTTGTGCTTTTTGTGCCTTTTGTGGCTACTGCGGACGCCAGCCTAAACCGCGTAAAACAATGTTGTCATTCACCGCTGCCTTTGCGATAATCCCGGTCATGAGGTTTTCGCCTCGGTCGTCCCCGACAGCCCCGTAGTCCTCCACCGCCCGCGCAACGCGCAGGTGCCCCGGTTACTCACTAGATATGCTTAACCGACAGACGAAGGTCTGGGGGATCAACTATGAGAATCCGGCGATATTTGAGAAAACTCTCGTCATTTCTGACGCAGTTGGGCGCCGCTCTCCTGAAGGCTGTAGTAACCAGCGTTATTCTGGGAATAGTGGTTGTCTCAATCATGCGCTACATGGGCGTGCCCGTGCCCAGTGGTGACGACCTGCTGCGAGGAGTGTCGAGACTGGCGCACGCCCTATCGTAGAGGAAAAATTGAATACAGACTTGAGTAAGGCTTACGAACTGCTGGGGGTGAAGCCCGGCGTTTCGAGCAGGGAACTGAAAGCAGCGCATCGTGACCTTGCCAAGGTTTGGCATCCGGACCGGTTTGTGCACGATCCGCGCTTGCAGGAAAAGGCACAGGAGAAGCTCAAGGAGATAAACGAGGCGTACGATCTGCTGAGCTCCGGCAAAACGCCGCGGCCGGCGCCGCCGCCACGTGCTGCCGAGCCGGTTTACACCGCTGCGGTGGAGAGACGCGCAGCTCCGCGTGACGGCAGCTCGAGAAGCGCCATCGTTTTTATATTTCTGTTCGCGGCAGTCTTTGCGGTCACGATGAAAGTGTTGCTCGATCGTCGCAGCAACGCGCAGCCGCCTGTGCAAGTGGAAGCTGAGCCCATTCAAGCCGAAGCTGCTACGCAAACCGAACCCGGCACGCGCAGCGAGGCGACTCGCAAACCAGGTCGCGCAGACTCGACAACGATAGAAGAACCAGTTGTCGCAAGCGACACTACATCTTCAGCCCCGACACCCGCGCTCGCGACCGTCACCGTCTTGATCGATCCGGAGAGTGGTTTACTCGCCAAACCTGACTGCGCCGTGCGTAGCCGCATGACTTATCCGAGCGGCAGCCAGCCCGGCAGTTACTGCAACCTCAACCACGCTCCACCACCCAAAGAATCAAAACTCAAATCCCTCAAGGAAAAGATCCTGCATTAGATCCGCGTTAATCCGCGTCCTAAAACGCGAACACTAACTGCTGTTGCACGCGATAAGTCGTCGGCGCGAAGTCGCCAAGCGGAACGAAGAAGTTTGGAAACTGCCCGCTGCGTCGCAAAGAGTTCTGAATAAACAGCAAACTCTGGAACGTCACCTTCTTACTGATTCCATACTCGAACCGGAAATGATTCGTACGAATGTTCACGCCGGTTCCGGTTCCTAAATCGTCATCGGTCACTTGCGAGATCATTGAATTCGCACCCTTGATCGCGAACACGTACAGGAACGACGTATCGCCGCGTTTCGTGATCCTCCCGACCTGCAACGCCGCCAGCATCGCGTCACGTTCATTCAATCCGGTCGCAACATTGCGTGCGAGCTGAAGATTAAACGTGACCGGAAACGCATGGTCGCCACGCTTGAATCCCGCGTAATTCAAACGATAGGTTAGTCGTGCCACCTGGAAACCAGGGGCCGTGTACACTGCGCCACCCGGCGTTGTCGTTGCGGTGCCGGTGCCGGGAAGTGGTCCTGAGAGCGCGATGCCGATTCCGGGTTGGACGAGAAGCACGAGTCCATCCTGCGTCGAGGCAAGCTGGATCTGATTCGGATGATTGTAGAGTTGAATATCGCCGCCGAGCTGGCTGTTCCAACGCTCGTTGAAAGTTTGATTCAGGAGCAATCCCTGGTGGAAGAGCGTCGCCGATCGTCCGGTCGTACCGACGACTTCACCGGCGCGAGCGAGTGGACTGTTCGGCGCGATCACAGCGACGTTCGGTGTCGAAAGAATGTATTGACCGGCGCGGAGCTCGAGGCTCGAGACGTAAGCTCCGTTAGGGTTGAACTTGTGTGTGTATCTTTCGTTGAAGCCGTTGAAACGAAGATCGTCGTCAAAGAGGAAGCGCGAGTTGTCGGCAAAGACGCTTTGCACGCGGCCGCCCTGGAGTTGTAGTGACTTCGTTGGTCGATACTCGATCCATGCTTCGCTCAGCGAGAAGGGGGCGCGAACTGTTATCGAGGTGAAGTCCTGGTTCGTCGAGAGCGGGTTGTTTAGCGGACCAGTTGCGAGCTGGGCGTGGAAGCTGAGGTTGGGATAGAGATCCGTATCGAGATTTAATCGGAATCGATATCGCCCGCGTGCGTTCTGCACGTTCCCGAGTGGCGGATCCGGTGGCTCAGTCGCGCTGCGAAA
This sequence comes from Pyrinomonadaceae bacterium, assembly GCA_035463335.1. Lineage (GTDB taxonomy): Bacteria > Acidobacteriota > Blastocatellia > Pyrinomonadales > Pyrinomonadaceae > PSRF01. The sequence goes on from DATHTI010000472.1 coordinate 3,628, forward strand.
CGTGCCGTCGAAACGGAGACGAAAGTCGCCGCTGACTCTGACGGGTCCGATCTTCAAAGCCTGGCTTTCGACTTTCGCGAGGCGTTGTTCGACGGTTGGTGTTTGCGGCTCGGCGGCTTTTGCGTCTGCGGGCGGCTCCGGTTCTTTCACAGTTGCCACTGCCGCAGCAGGTTGAACGGCGTTGAGTTTTTCCAGCAGTGCCTGAATCGTCGCCTGCTGTTCCGTCAGCGTTTTTTGCAACTGGTCGAGCTTTGTGTTCTGTCGTTCGAGCTCGCTTTCGAGCAGGCGCACGCGCGCTGATACATTCGCAACATTTGTTTCGGGCGCATCCGTGGGAGGCTTGACCATCTCCTGCGCCACCGCGGGTGTTAGACCAAACAGTAAAAAGCCGAGCAGTAGGCACTTCATAATGTTAGGTTCCTCTTTAGTTTGGAGCTGTAAGAGACCTCACAGCGTATGACCATTATCTTAAATCGACCTTGCTGTGAAGTTACATTGATCTGAACTGGCGAAAGCAACTGTAGGGGCGGCCCTCCGTGGCCGCCCCAGGTTTCCACCTTGTGTTTCCGCGCTGGGGCGGCCACGGAGGGGCCGCCCCTA
>DATHTI010000473.1:0-3407 GCA_035463335.1 Pyrinomonadaceae bacterium
CTTGGTTTGTATTTAGGAAACATTCGTGGTGCGCTCTCGGTGGACGAAGCGCGGTTTCACGCGCAGGAACTGGCCGAGCTGCCCGTGAAACTCGAGCACCTGCTCAACGATTCGGATGGCATCGAGGAGCTCTCGAAAGAGTTCTTCCGCTCGACTGATTTTCTCTATCTCGGTCGTGGGATCAACTTCCCTGTGGCGCTCGAAGGCGCGTTAAAGTTGAAAGAGATCTCTTACATTCATGCGGAAGGTTATCCGGCGGGTGAGATGAAGCATGGTCCAAATGCTTTGATCGATGAGCGACTGCCGGTCCTCTTTATCAACACGCGTGAAGAAGGCAATCGCGCTTCAGAGCTCCGTTACGAGAAGACACATTCGAATATCGTGGAAGTAAAAGCGCGTGAGGGTATTGTGATTTCGGTGTTGACCGAAGGCGATTCGATCTCGTCAGTGGTTTCAGATCATGTGATCGAGATACCGGCTGCGAGCGATCTGCTGTCGCCGATCCTCTCGATCATTCCGTTGCAACTGCTCGCGTATCACATTGCGGTGCGACGTGGTTGCGATGTCGATCAGCCGCGAAACCTCGCCAAGTCCGTGACTGTTGAATAATTTAACCGCGGATAACGGGGATCCCCTCAAGGGGCAGACAGCGGCGGCACCACATCCCCCAAAGGTGCCGGGCTACATCGCCGTCTGCCCCCGCCTTACCCTAACGCGCAAACGGCAACGAAAAAGGTTCAGGAATCTCCGGCGCGGCGCTCACGATCCAAAAGCTTCTTTTTCCTGTCCAAACCCCAGCGATAGCCGCCGAGACTCTGATCTTCGCGCACGACGCGATGACAAGGAATGACGAGCGCGACTGGATTTGTCGCACACGCGCGGCCGACTGCACGCACCGCGCCGGGTTTGCCCAGTGCTTTTGCAACTTCGGCGTATGAAACTGTTTGACCGTAAGGAATTGCGCGCAGCTTCTCCCAGACCTGACGTTGAAACGCAGTGGCCCTGATGTCGAGCGGTAGATGGAGTCGTGGCTCGTTCTTGTCGAGGTGGTCCAGGATCTTTTCCACCGGCTCATGCAAAGCTAAATCGTCGCGTGTGATCTGCGCATGCGGGAATTCGTCGCGCAAGTCTTTCTCGAGTGCTGTGTCGTGGTCGCCCATTCTCACTGCACACACGCCGCGCTCGGTGACGGCAACGAGCAAGCGGCCCATTGTTGAATCGACGATCGTGTAGCTGATATTCACGCCACGACCACCGCGGCTGTACGTTGCCGGTGTCATACCGAGTTCTTCCGACGCGTATTCGTAAAGACGGCTGCTCGAGTTGAAGCCTGACTCGTAAAGCGAGTGGGTTACCGATTCTCCTTTGCGCACGAGAGCTTTGAAGTTGCCAAACTTGCGCGCCGCGAGATACTGGCGCGGGCTGATGCCCATCACGCGCTTGAACGTGCGTTGCAAGTGGAAGACGCTCACGCCCGCGTGCGAGGCGAGCTCGGCGAGTCGTGGGGTATCGGTTTCAGTATCGCCAAGCAGACGGCAGACGCGCTGCACGAGATCGATCTGCGGATCTAAAACGCGCGCACGTTTTGGCTGGCAGCGCAGGCACGCGCGGAAGCCTGCTTGTTCCGCTGCTTCGGGCAGGTCGAAGAAGCGGACGCGTTCGCGATGTGCGCGGCGCGACGGGCATGATGGGCGACAGTAAACTCCCGTCGAGCTGACGGCGAAGACGAATTGGCCGTCGAAGCGCGCGTCTTTCGCGACGACTGCTTGCCACAATTGATCGTTATTCAGACTCACGTTCATGTTTAGCATGCGGGAATTTTACGTCCCACACTATCCTGAATCTATCTGCTTCTTGCGGTCAAACTTTAACCACAGATTACACGGATTTTGTCATCGCGGATCGATGTGCTTAAATGCACGCACGCGTGGATTCGGATTTCCTGTCACAACTAAATGAACAACAACGCGAGGCTGTGCTTGCTACCGAAGGACCGCTCCTGATCCTTGCGGGCGCGGGCTCCGGCAAAACGCGCGTCATTGCGCATCGCATCGCGTATCTCATCGCCGAGAAAAAAGTTCCGAGCTGGAACATTCTCGCCGTCACGTTTACAAACAAAGCTGCCGATGAGATGCGGCAGCGCGTGCAGCGACTGCTGCGCACGCAGGAGCGTGGTGACTTGCCGCTTGTCTCGACGTTTCACAGTCTCTGCGTTCGCATCCTGCGCCAGGACATCGAAAAGCTCAACGACAAGTACACACGCCGTTTCACGATTTACGATCAGGACGACTCGATTCGTTTGATCAAACAGGCGATCCGCGATCTCGGTTACGATGAAAAATACGTGGCGCCACGCGCGACTCAGTCAGCCATCAGCTCTGCCAAGAATCGCGGTGAAGACCCGACGGCTTTTGCCGCGCGCGCGGAGTACATGGACGAACGCCGCGCCGTAATGGCGAAAGTTTACGAGATGTACGAAGCGCGACTGCACAGCAACAACGCGCTCGACTTCGACGATCTGCTGATCAAGACGGTGCGATTGCTGCGCGACGTCGATGACGTCAGGGAAAAGTACAACAACAAATTTCGCTACATACTCGTCGATGAGTATCAGGACACAAACTCGCTACAGTTCGCGCTCATCAGCCTGATCACGCAAAAGACACAGAACATCGCGGTTGTCGGCGACGAAGATCAGTCAATCTACAAATGGCGCGGCGCGGACATCAGCAACATCCTCAACTTCGAAAAACACTTCCCGAAAACCAAAACCATCCGCCTCGAACAAAATTATCGCTCGACGCAGACGATCCTCGACATCGCGGGCGCGGTCGTAAAGAACAATCTAGAACGCAAGGGCAAGACCCTCTGGACGTCAAACCCGCGCGGTGGTCGCGTCGGTTATTACCAGGCGTTCGATGCGGAAGCAGAAGCGCGTTGGGTGGCGCAGAAGATCGTCGAGCATCGTCGCGACGAGCACGAGATTCGCGCCGCAGTGCTTTATCGCACGAACTCGCAATCGCGTGTGTTTGAAGAAGCGATGCGCCGCACGAGTTTGCAGTACAACATCATCGGCGGCTTTTCGTTTTACGAGCGCATGGAAGTGCGCGACATCATCGCGTACCTCAAACTCGCCCTCAATCCACACGACTCGATCGCGCTGGGGCGCGTGATCAATAGTCCACCGCGCGGCATCGGCAAAACGACAATCGATGAGCTCGAGCGACGCGCGCGAGATTATGAGTTGTCATTGTGGGAAACGATTGCGATTGTGATCGAGCAGCCGGGAAGTCTTGGACCACGGGCGATCAGCGCGCTCAAGAGTTTTCGCAGCATCATTAACAAACTCGCCAAGCTCGCGGAAACACCGGACGAGTCGAGTAAAGAACCGGTGTCTGACGTTGTGC
>DATHTI010000474.1:0-1686 GCA_035463335.1 Pyrinomonadaceae bacterium
AGCTTAAAGTATTCAGGTGGCACGGTTTGCCAGCCGCGCAATCGTAGCCACCACGTCCAGGGCGAGGGGGTTTGCCAACCTGTACCCGCCACTTCCAGGCCGATGCTTGTGCCGCTTTCACCAAGTACACGCCGAAACGTCCAGAGGGCGCGGCGCGAGTGATAGGCAGAAGTTACGACCAGAACACTTCGGATTCCATTCTTCTCGACGTGCTCGCGCAACAGAACCGCCTCGTCACGCGTGCTCGAAACGGGCTGCATCAGGATGTCTACTCTATCTCGCGGAACTCCGAGCCGGGTCAGCTCAGCCAGCGTGCTTTCGTAGTAAAACGGATTTCTTTCGAGGACGTTGTTCCAAGAACCCTGCTGGCCATCGTTAGTCAGAATTATTCGCGGTGCTCGACCCGCGGCAAACAACTCGGCCGAACGCGCCGCTCGTTCTTTGTAGGATGATGAGCCGCTTAACAGAACGATCGCGCCGGCGTGCTCGAGCGGAGCTCTCACTATCAACAACTTCGCCGCTGCCCAGGCAAGGAACGGCCACAACAGAAGCGCGAGAGCCAGAGCTGCGAGGAATCGAGAGCGCCGTCGAGCTAACATCATTTAACCGGCGGTTGGAGCTGCCGGAAGACAGCACGATTTTTCTCGGAGGGGGGAATCAATACGAAGCCGTCAGGACCACCGGCAGTTTCACCCAATTCGAGCTGAGAAAAGAACTTCTCGAAGTCGGGCCACGAGACTCGCTTTTCGTCACCCTCGGCCCAATTCCAATCAGGTAACGGCCGCGGGCTCAGCGCGCGTCGCGAAACCCACATGTCGCCACCGCGATTCCACGTTTCCTCGGCCTGCGTGGCAAATCCTTGTCGCCAATCGGTCGTGGTAGTGGTTCCGGGTGTGACAAGTGCGCCGATACGCAAATCCCCTGCGCGATTCAGCGGATGAAAAGGATAGCTGCGGCTGAAGTTAACCAGATCGTCCTGCCAGTTTACGGTGAGAATGCGGCTGTTCGGTTTGAAGCGAAGCACGACGTCGTTTATGCGGCTCGCAGCTTCCTGCTGCCGCCGATCCTGGACCGGCTTGGCCATGGCCACCAGGTTTGTAATGACCATCGCGCCCATGAAAGCGAGCGCAACATACTTCACGACGATCCACACTCGATCGGTGCACAAACAAACACATAGCGACAGAAATAGCACCGGGTACAAAGGAAGATAGCGCTCGATGGCGCCGCCGTCGAACGAGATAGCAAAGAGAATTACCGGCGCTACGTTTAAGACAAGAAGAATGAGAATGCGCCTGCTTGTCGTCGATCGCAACAAGCCAACAAACACCGCAGCCACGAACAAGTAAAAGAGCGCGAGCTTCCATAAACTCAAGCGCAGCAGATCGAAGGCCGTCACCGGGTTGAACGGATCGTGCAGTAAATATCTCTTGAAAAGCATTCCGTCGTTGCCCATGTAAATGAACGAGCGCCCGAAGCCAAACACCATTCGGCTCAGTCCGCGAATATCCGTATCGTGTGAAGCTGCACTCATCCACGCCTTGAAACCGGCGAAACTCCGGATGCCGAGTGGTCCAACGATCACAGCGCCATAAGCGACGGCGAGAAAAATCCCGGTGGCAATCCCGGTCGTGCTCACCAGCCGCCAGCGAAGACGGTGATCGGAAAACAATACTGGTGACAAAA
>DATHTI010000475.1:0-7327 GCA_035463335.1 Pyrinomonadaceae bacterium
AAGACCGGCACGCGTGGTGTCGAGATAACCATGTGTGGCGAAGTGAACGTAACGATACTTGCTCAAATCACCGCTGCTGGCTATCGCGCGATTGGCGTTGAAACCAACAGCCTTGAGCGATGACCCGGCAGACGAGACGGCGAGAATCTGGTCCGCTTCCGAGCGAGTGAATGGCAGACGCGGGATTGAGAGTTGACCACCCGGACCCCCTGGCCCATGCTCGATGATGCGCGTCGAAGCCGCTTCTTTGACGGCAGGCGCACCGGCATTCAATCGCTGATCGTTCGTTGAGAACACCGGATCCGCAATCACCGCGACAGCTTTCGGCGCAAGTGGACGGTCCGCCAGGTTTTGACGCTGAAGCGCGAATGCTGACGCTGACTGGAGACTGACAAGCTCATGATCGAGGATCAATGGTCGACCTGGCGCGACGGACAGAGCCGCGAACGGCACGTATTGCAAGGCGCCATCCGCCACTACAACCAGTCGTTTCTTTCCAAACTCAGCCGACGCAGGCGCCAGGATCATCCGGCTCAACTCACTCGCTGCTTTCTCAAACTCCGCGTCAGCACGAGCGATGCGTGTACTGCGTTGCGCGGGTGATTCCAATGCCTGAAAGATACTGCGCGCTGCGAGCGACTCGTTAACACGCCGCGCAACCTTCTCGACTTCTTCTCGTTTCGGCAGCTCGTAAGTCTTCAACGAATCCGGCGTGACCACCCAAACGTAACTGCGCTCCTCGCCCAACGAGTATTCAAGCAACACCGTGTTTGGATCGAGCTGCCGCTGAATTCCCTTCAAGTCGAGTGGCTGCGGTTGCGTCAACGCCGAGTACTGCGGGCTACTCTTCCGAATCGCTGCCTGCACCTGCTGGTACTCATCTTCAAGTGCACTGATTTCTCGCTGGAGCGTGGCGATCTCTTCACTGCTGCCCTTGCGCGCTTTGAGCTGCATCTCGCGTTGTGCTTTCGCGTTCAGCACTCGCATGAGATCGCGCTCTTTTTCGATCAACACTGCATCAACGCCCTGACGGATATCGATTCGCGTCTCGCTGAGTTGTTCCAGCAGGCTGCGCGCACGCCCGCGCTCGCTCGCGTGCAGCGCTTCAGCTTCGAGCTTCTGCTGCATCAGGACATCGATGTAAAACTCGTAAGCTTGTTCGACGGTGGCGCGAAAAGACGCGCGCAACTGCAAACTACCCGAACGTGAACGCACCATCTCCCGCAGCGCCAGCGATTCTTCAATGTGCTTGCGTCCGTCCGCGAGATTTCCACGCTTCTGCTCCGCGCGCGCGATACCTTCAAGTGAAACCGCGGCGTTACCGAGGTCGCCGATGCCGCGAAAGATGGCGAGCGCACGGGAAAATTGTTCTACGCCCTTTTCCGGCTGCCCGAGCAGATTGTAGGCCTCGCCTGAATTAGTAAGCGCCACAGCCTCGCGCCGTTGATTGCCGACGCTGTGCTGAATTTCAATGGCCTGCTTGTGAAACTCTAAAGCCTTTTCGTAATCGCCCTCAGCAGCCGCAAGCACACCCATTTCATCAAGTGTTTCGGCTTCCTGGCTGCGATTCGCAGTTTCTCGCTGAATGGCCAGCGCCTGGTTGTAATAATCAAGCGCCTTCTTGTTTTCATTCAGCCGCATGTAAGTGCGACCCAGATTCAGGAGCGTATTAGATTGTCCCGGCTTGTCTTTAGCAGACTGAAGTAACGCAAGCGACTGTTGCAGGTAATCGAAGCCTTTTTGATATTCGCCAGACTGACGATAGACGCTGGCGATGATGTTGAGAGTGGATGCCGTGTTGACATCACTGCCGATCGCTTTAAAGACTGTCAGTGCCTGCCCGAAAAAATCCAGGGCCTTCTGCCATTCGGCGATATCCATGTAGATCTTGCCGATGTTACTAAGCGCGTTTCCTTCTGCTAATTTCCACCCGCCTTCGCGGGCAAGCCGGAGAGCGCGATCGTAGTGGCCCAGCGCTTTGACGATGTCGCCGAGTATGTCAAGCATGCCACCCACAAACGTTTCCGTTCCGGCTTCCAACCTGGGATCTCCGAGCGACTGGGCCAGGGCGAGTGTTTGATTGAAGGAAACGAGCGCGGTTCGGAAGTCGTTCAACTGGTAATAAGCAATCCCGATCCCCATCAACGTCAGTGCGCGCCGGTACGTGTCGCCCGCGGCTTCAAAGAGCGGCAGGGCCTGCTGGCCTTTTTCAATGGCCGCACGTTTAGCTGCCGGAGAGGTCTGAAGCCTGAGTTTTCTGGCTTCGTCAAACGCGGCTTGGGCCAATGCATGGCCTTTGTCAACGGGGGTGGCCTCGCGCCGGGCGATGATCTTAATACGGTAACGGCCGGCAGTCGCTTTTACATTTGTCGATCGCACCTCAACACGGTATTCACCAGACGTCGCTGCGACGAGGGTAACGGGTTCCGTGCCCCATCTTTCGTTGGGGCTGTTTGTTTCACTCAGTTGTTTGCCGTCAGGAGCAAAGACAGCGGTGATTACGTCGATATCATTTTGCTCGACGAGTGCATGGAGGAACTGGCCCGCGGTAAGCGAAACTCGGAACGACTGTGTTTCGCCACCCTTTAATTCGTGCTCGCCATCCGACAGCAACGGAAGATCAACTGACGTTTGCGCGCACACGGGCAGCAAAGTCGCCGTGAAGATCGCCAACATCACGACCAGAGTCTGAAACAGATGCTTTTTGATCTTGTCGCTCATCGTGTTTCTTGGAAGTGGACTCGCTCGCCACAAAAGGCACAAGGGTCGCAGAAATGCTTGCGTGCGTCCTGTGCCTTTGTGACTGAGTGAAGTTACAGAAACGAAGGAGTGATCTTAGGCCGAAGCCGATGCACCGGCGCTGAGTTCCTCTTGGTTTCCTCCGGGAGCCTGGAAGGTTCCAGTCTCGGGGTCGCCGGCACCGAACTCGTCGCGGGTGTGCGCCCACCAACGTCCGTGCGCCCTGCGAGTTTCTTCCGAGATCTTGAACTCAAATATTACCCAATGGATTTTCTTTCCATCGTCTTCGCCCAGTTGAAAGCTGAAATCTTCGCCATTCAAAACGGGTGAAGGAAAAGTGGGGATTGGAGTTCCATCGTGCTGGAAGAAAAGGAATGTATCCGTGTCGTCAATTTCCTGGAAGTAACAGAATTTTAGCTCGTGTTTATCAGATCCTCCGTGAACGATTGTGATCGTGATTTTCGGATTCTCCATGACGTCTCCTTTTACTGATTGGTGGATTGCGCACAAGTGGATTGGCTTGTGCCTGGGCTGCGAACCTGCCAAACGCCTTCGGCAAGACGTTGCGTGCGTCGCATTTAACCTTCGCAATGATTAACGCGAGAACTGCTTGGGAAAACCACCATGCGATAGGACTTCGGTGGCGGGCATCATATGCCCGTAAAAAGACCACGTCAATGTAGAAACAACTGTAGGGGCGACCCTCCGTGACCGCGCCAGCGGGAAAACACGATGTGGTAAACCTGGGGCGGCCACGGAGAGCCGCCCCTACAGTTGATTTTTTGTGGCTCAGTGATGTTCGAGTTTGATGGCGTAGACGAGGAGATTGCTTGCAGTCTTCAATGTCGTGAGCGACTCGCCTTTTTCGACATCCGGTTTATGGGTCGAATGAGTGTCGAGGAGAAATTTAATTGATTTGTTGAGCGCCGCGTCAGTAATAAGTCCACCGGTTTGAGTGCCGGCGAATTGCTTAACGGGTTCCAGCTCAGCTAACGAGCTTTCAGAAAATACCAGCCAAAGTTTTTCGACTCCCTGCTGCGTATCGAATCGGAGCCACGAATCTTTTGGAATCTGGATCATCTCGCTGGCCGGTACGAGTGAAGCGCCGTTGTTCGCGGTCGGCGTCGGGAAGACGACGTTGTACTCAGGCGCGCCGGATGCAGGTCCCTCGTTGAGAATGTACAAGTAACCTTGCTGTGGACTGCGAACGTTGACGCGAATGTGATAGTTAGTTTCGAAATTGATCTCACCCGCGAGTGTAAATGGATCTTGATGTGGTTTCTTGTTTTTGAACTTCTGCACCGTGATCCAGTAAGTGAGGGTGCGTTCAGCGGGTGCGGCTGCCGGCGTCGTCACCGGAGGACTGATCGTGGCTCGCGAACGGCGCCAGATGTTTACGGCAAAGATCGTTGCCGTCACTAACAGCATTCCAAGCAGCGCGAAGACCACGACTCGTTTCTGTTTTCGCGCAAGACCATTCTCAGCCGGTGTCACTAGCGTGCTGGTGCGCTCCAGTTCCGCGTCCATTTCCAAACGCTTTTTCAAACTGCGCAGATCGATCAGCATGTCCTTCGCGGTTTGATAGCGCTCGTCGCGCTTCTTCGCCATCGCCTTCATCACCATGCGCTCCAACTCCGCGGGCGCTGTCACGTGCTTTGTCAGCGGCGCGGGCTCTTTCTCGAGAATCTGCACGATCGTGTGACTCGTCGTGGCCCCACGGAAAGGTATTTCTCCAGTGATCATCTCGTACATGATCACGCCCGTGCTCCAGATGTCGGTGCGCTCGTCGATCTCATGCCCCTGCGCCTGCTCGGGCGACATGTAGTTGATCGTGCCCATAATGATGCCGGGCGCGGTCTTGAATTCGGTAACGGCTTCCGGATCCGAATCGTGATCGATTGTCGAGAATTTATGGTGGGTAAGTTTGGCGAGACCAAAGTCCAGCACTTTCACTACGCGGTCGCGACGGCGCAACATCACGTTTTCAGGTTTGATATCGCGATGAACGATGCGCGCTTCGTGGGCGGCATCGAGCGCGGCGAGCACCTGGATGCTGATTTCGAGTACTTCAGCGAGTTTGAGGCGTTTGCCGCGCAAGTGATCTCGCAGTGTCTCGCCATCGATGAACTCGGTCGCAAGAAACGTCAAACCATCCACTTCGCCAAACTCAAACACAGTAAGAATGTTCGGCTGGTTCAGTGACGACGCGACTTTCGCTTCCTTCAGAAAGCGCTGCATGCGTCGCTTGTCTCGCGAGATGTCGGATGAGAGCACCTTCAATGCGACTGTCCGATCCAGTCGCGAATCGGTAGCCAGGTAAACTTCACCCATACCACCGGCGCCGAGTGAGTTGAGGATGATGTAGGAACCGAAGTGTTGTCCTTTGGTGAGCGCCGGCGGTGGGCCAGCCTCATCGTCTACCAGGAGGGATGCGGCCGCTTCAGCAGCGACACCCTCCATAAAATCGTTTTCGCTTGCCTGCCCATGTGAATCGATCAGCTTCTCGACTTCAGAGCGCAAAGACTCATCCGGCCCACACTGGCTCGCGACATACGCCGCACGCGCTTCGTTGTCGAGCAGGATGGCCGATTTGAAAATGCGACTTATCTGTTGCCAGCGTTCAGGCGTCAATTCGCCCCGCTCCCGGTGAGTTGCTGATATAGCCACGCGCGCGCCATGTTCCAGTCGCGCGTGACGGTGTTTTCGGAAATGTGGAGCACGTCCGCGATCTCTTCGTTGTTGAGTCCGCCGAAGTAACGCAGCTCGACAACCTGGCTGCGACGCGGATCCATTTCAGCGAGACTTTTGAGTGCTTCGTCAAGACGCAACAACTCCTCACTCTGATCGGGAACCACTATCGCCGCTTCCTCGAGTGAAACCTGTTGCGCGCCGCCGCCCCGCTTCGCATATTGATGGCGCCGCGCATGATCGATCAGGATCCGACGCATGATCTGCGCCGAGATTGCGAAAAAATGCGAGCGGTTGGCCCATGCCACGTTCCGTTGATCGACGAGACGAACGTAAGCTTCGTTTATTAGTGCGGTGGTTTGTAGTGTATGACCTTTGCGCTCGCGGCTCATGTAGCGGCGGGCGAGCCGGTGTAGCTCGTCGTAAACCAGCGGGTATAACTGATCGAGCGCGGACTGGTTCCCGTCGCGCCATTCAGCGAGTAGTTGGGTGATCTCGTGCTGGGGAGGTATTCGCGCCAAATTACGTCATGCTTGAAACTGGTTGATGTCGCCAGGTTTTCTGAGCATCTTGTTGACTTCGCCGACGTGGAGCTCTTCTTCCGCAATCATGCGGCGCGCGTAGTCTTCGAGTAAGACGGAGCGGTCGCGTACCAGCTCGTACAATTCTCGATAGAGCGCGAGCCCGGCTCTTTCGGCTTCGAGAGATTCGATGAGTATGTCGTTGATGCCGTGTTTGTGTGTTTCGAGCAGCGCGCCGATCTTCAGCGACGGGTGCTCGCCGAAATGCGTGACCAGCTCGCCGGCTTCGTTTGCGTGCGAGAGGCAGGTGTTTGCTTCGTTGCGCAGCCAGCTCACGATCGGAATGCGATTGTGACCGAAGATCATGAGCGAGTAATGCGTGTATCTCACGACGCACGCGAGCTCCGCCTCCATGATCTGGTTTAACAGCTTCACCGCTTTCGCCTGGTCAAACGTTTCCTCCGACATATTCTCTCCTTTGATCTCTTTATCCACAGATTACACAGATCTGCGCAATCTGTGGATAAGGTTTAAAACCTCAACGAAAGACAGCTCAGTCCGCCGTCCATCTTTCGAAACTCTGACATGTCTAAACTAATGGTGGGATAACCCAAACCTTCTATCTTCCGCTGCACGTTTGGGAATCCAGTTGCTATTAGAATTCTGCCGTTCAGTAACAGGCAATTTGCCGCGTACTCTTCGGTCGAGTTTAAGCAGATAAGGTCGTAATCAGAAAACTCTTGTACGTTCCGCAGCGCGTCAATAACAACGAGACGCCGTCCGGAAAGCCAGGCCATGCCGCTCTTCAGGTGAAGGATATTACTCAGTCCGCGGATGTCTATCAAACTCGAACTATAACCGAACAAGTCGAGTATAGCGGCAAGTTGTTTAGCGCCGTGCTCATTGGTACGACGAGAGATGCCGATAAAAAAGTGTTCTCCGGCTTCGCAAACATCACCGGCGTCGAGTGTTCCCGGTTCTTCGATCGAACGAACGTTATCGAAGTGTGCGCGGATTACGGGCGCAATACTCTCAACCTCACCGCGACGGCTCTCAGCGCCTGGCCGCGTCAGCACCGCGCCACGAGCAGTCAAAAGGGCCGTGTCTTCAACGAAGGTCGAGTCAGGATGTTCGTCATCCGCCGACAAGTGGATGAGCTCGAGTCCACACGATTCAAGAGCGGCGCAGTATGCCTGGTGTTGTCGTAGCGCAACATCCAAATCCGGTGTGCCTAAATCGACTGAAGTCTCACCCGACGCAAACGACACGGACGGTTCTCTGACTATGGCTCTGGTAAACATACTGTAGGGGCGGCCCTCCGTGGCCGCCCCAGGTCCACATTCTGTGACCGAATTGCACGCTGGGGCGGCCACGGAGGG
>DATHTI010000476.1:0-10118 GCA_035463335.1 Pyrinomonadaceae bacterium
CCGTAGATGGAGTCCACACCTTCTCGAAAGACGTCGCCAATCAATAGATTGATGATGTGCACGCGCTCCTCTGGATACTTGCGCAGGAAACCCGAGAAGCTGAAGCCTTCGTTGTAGAACGCATAAACCAGCTTGCGCATCGACTCGATGCCGCGATCGAGTTTGGCCTGGTACTGGCCCAGACGAGCGGCGGAGAAGTCGTCGTGATTAAAAGCGTCGTGAATCGCATCGGCAGCGAGCTCGGCCATCTTCAGCGCCAGCAACACACCTGACGAATAGATCGGATCGAGAAAGCCGTACGCATCGCCGATGATGATGAACCCGTTGCCTGCATTGTGCTTCGAGCGATACGAGTAGTCGAGAATTGAATAGATCTTGTCCACCCGCGTGCCCGGAGCGACGCGTCTGCGAACCGGCTCACACCTGTCGATCTCTTCCTGGAAGATCTTAGCGAGATCCTGGCCACGACCCTGCACGAGATACTCGGGATCGGCAACGATGCCGACGCTCGTGATGTCGTTTTCGAGCGGTATATACCAGAACCAGCCATTGCTGCCCGCCTGCGTGCGCAGCACGAGTGTGGCGCCACCGTTTAGATCCGGCTCGCGGTGCGCGTCTTTGAAGTACGAATAGAGCACTGCCTTCTTGAGCTTCGGATCGCGGACGCGCCAGCGAAACTTGTTTGACAGCATCGCGCTCTGGCCAGTCGCATCGACAACGACTTTCGCAAAGAACTTCTCACGCGTGCCGTCCTGCATCTGCACTTCGACACCAACCGCCTGATCGCCTTCAAACAACACCTGCTTCACCAGAACACCCTGATGAACCGTCACACCCTGCTCGGCAGCGTGATCGATCAGCAAATGATCAAACTGCGCGCGCGTGATCTGCCACGTGACCGCACTCTCGTGATGCACCGCTTCAAAGAAGTAGAACGGTCGCGATTCCTTACCCGCGGCATTCGCAAACTGCACACTGTACTTTCGAACAAACGGACTTGCCTTCATTTTTTCGAGTATGCCCAGCCGTCGAAAGGTCCAGTAAGTGTCGGTCATCAACGACTCACCGATGTGATGACGCGGAAAGATTTCTTTTTCGAAAAGGATTACCTTGCGCCCTTCGCGCGCGAGAATGCCGGCAACAGAGCTCCCTGCGGGCCCACCACCCATTACGATGACGTCGAAATTATTATTGGTATTCATGCGTAGCGTACGGTTCTAAGTTCAGGTTCAAAAAAGTCGAGCAGAAAATGATCCACTTCCAGAAGACCGCGACGAGTCAGCGCGATCGATCCGTTCTGACGTTCGAGCACGCTCTTTTCTTCCAGATCTTCGTAAACAGTACGAAACTCGTTCCAAACATCGACACCATACTTCTTCTGAAAATAACCGGTATCGATCGATCCGGTCTTGAGCTGCAAAACCATCTCGCGAATGAGTCGCTGTTTCGGAGTCAGTGAAACGGCCCGCAAAAGCGGCAGGCGGTCTTCGTTAAGGATGCGCACATATTCCTCGAAGTTGTGCGCATTCTGGAAATTGACGCCGCCGAAATGCGAAAACGACGAGACGCCGATGCCGATCATATCGCCGCCATGCCAGAGCGCATCGCGATAGATGAACCGGCAAGTCTTTTTCTTCGTCGCGACAATATCGGTCCCGGCGATTTCGTAGTCATGTGCAAGAAACTGTTCAAACGCGTAGTTGAGCCAGCGACGTTTTGCGTCCCAGCCGGCAATCGGCGACGTCGCGCCCTTCTTCAAGATGTCCTGCGAGATGACAGTGTTGTAGGGCAGCTCCATCTGATAGATCGTGACAGAGTCGGGCTGGAGCTCGATCGCCTTGCGCACTGCTTCACGCCACTTCTCTTCCGTCTCGCCGATCATGCCCGCGATTAGATCGATATTGACCTGCGGGAAGTCGACTTCGCGTGCCCATTGATACGCGCGATAGATTTCGGGTGACAAGTGCGCACGGCCGTTTGCAGCAAGGATTTCGTCGTCGAAGTGTTCGATGCCGAGGCTTAAACGTGTGACGCCGATCTCTTTCAGTGTTTGCAGCTTCGCCTTCTGAATCGTGCCGGGCTCACACTCGAACGTCACCTCTTCCGCGTTCTGCCAGCTCACGTGTCGATTTAGACCATCGACGAGATAGTGTAGCTGCTTCTCACTGATGTACGACGGCGTGCCGCCGCCAAAGTATGCGAAGCGAAGCTCGCGCCCCTGAAACGCGGGCATGCGACTGTAGACCTCGTTCTCTTTGATCAGCGCGTCGAGGTAGACCTCGATCTCGGACGCGTTCTTGTCTGTGTAAACTTTGAAGTAACAGAACAAACAGCGCTTCCGGCAAAACGGAATGTGAATGTACAGACCTAGAGGATCGTCGACGCGAGGAGGCTGGTTAAGCGCGTCGAGCGCTGCGGAGACAAACTCGGGCTTCCACTGGGAGAATGGCGGATAGTTCGAGACAAAATAATTCCCTACTTCAGTTCTGGTTTGAGCGTCTACCGTCATAGAACCAGTCAAGTTAGCATCAATGCTGCGCTGTGAGCAATTAGGGCCTCGGATACATACTGGTTCAGTTTGAAAATACGCCGAAGGCGTTGGCTAATTTCAGCCCAGGGTTCGAAGCGCAGCGAGAACCCTGGGAATTTGTGATTATCATCGTGTTAACCCTGTAAGGGTTCGCCAACCGCCGAACCCTTACAGGGTTCAATTCATTGTCTGTTTCGTGAACCCAAGGTTGTCGCTGGCGCTCCAACCTTGGGCTGAAAATTAGCCAACGCCTTCGGCGTAATTTTCAAATTGAACCGCTACAACACAATTGCAAACGAATTTATACGCACTGTTCCGAAGCTAGGTTGCGCGCTTGTCCGGTCGCGTTGTATAGAGAGTCGATGCCCCCTCGACCACGGTTCAGTTTTTTGGATGCGCGCACCTATTTACCGTACCTTTTCTTACTGGCGATCTTCGTGGCCGGAGTCTGGCTGATCCTCGCCGCCGGCTCGGGCCTTCAGACCGCCGAAACTGTTGCAATTCCGCCTCCGGACCCCGAACCTTCACAGAGCGTTCTCTGGCAAAACTTCCGAAACCCGGTCAGTATTCTACTCACTCAAATCGTCGTCATCCTGATTGTTGCAGGCTTGTTCAGGAGACTTTTCCGCCGGCTTGGCCAGCCACCGGTGATGGGCGAGATGATTGCGGGCATCGTGCTTGGTCCTTCTGTCCTGGGCCTGTTTTCTCCAATCGCACTGTTTTTTCTTTTCCCTCCGGCATCGCTCGAAACTTTGCGACTGCTAAGCCAGCTCGGCGTAGTGCTGTTCATGTTCACCGTCGGAATGGAGCTGAACATACAGCACCTACGAGAAAAAGGATCGGCAGCGGTGATGATCAGTCACGCAAGCATCATCGTGCCTTTTCTGCTCGGCTCCGCGCTCTCGCTTTTTATTTACCGCGACCTCGCACCGTCAGGAACCTCTTTCAATGCATTTGCGTTATTCATCGGTGTTGCGATGAGCATCACTGCCTTTCCGGTGCTCGCCCGGATTCTTGAAGATCGCAATTTGACGCATACCACGCTCGGCTCGATCGCGCTCACGTGCGCGGCTGTCGATGATGTAACAGCGTGGTGCATCCTGGCGCTTGTGGTCGCGCTCGTGAAATCTACCGGCTTCGCGAGCACAGCGATTACGGTCGGGTTAACACTCGTCTTTGCGATCGCAATGATTTTCTTAGTGCGGCCGCAACTGGCGCGCATCATCAAGGAGCCCGACTCGCAACAACACCGGCGGCGCTTGATTCCGCTCATTCTCGCGTTTGTACTGGCTTGTGCCCTCGTCACCGAGACGATCGGCATTCACGCACTCTTCGGTGCTTTCATCGCGGGCGTGATAATGCCGCCTTCTACCGAATTTCGGATCTTTCTCAGAGACAAGCTCGAGGCGTTCAGCTCGTATGCTTTGCTGCCGCTGTTCTTCGTCTTCACAGGTTTGCGCGTGCAGGTTGGCCTGTTGAACGACTGGCAAGGTTGGCTGATGTGCGCCGTGATCATTCTGGTTGCGATCGCGGGCAAGCTGGGCGGAAGCATGTTGATGAGTCGTTGGACCGGCATGAGCTGGCCGCTGTCGTTCGCGATCGGCGTGCTCATGAACACGAGAGGATTAGTTGAGCTCGTGGTGCTAAATATCGGTTATGATTTGGGCATTCTATCGGGACGGATTTTCGCAATGATGGTGTTGATGGCGCTGGTCACGACGTTTATGACCGGGCCGCTGTTGAGTCTTGTGAAGAAATAAAGGAGATCGAAGATGGCAAGAACTTTATTGATTACGGCCGCAATCTTTGTACTGTCAGTGATCGCGCTCGCGGCGGCGAAACCAAACTTCAGTGGCACGTGGACGATGGATCGGGCGCGCAGCTTCGGTCTTCCGCCGGACATGAATCAAACGCTCACCATCACGCAAAAAGACGATCGCATCGAGCTCGAAACGAAGATCATTCAGCCGAACAATGAGCGCACGGTGAAAGATACCTATGTGCTGGATGGGAAGGAATATGACTTCACGCCGACGGTACCCCCGAACCAGCCACCAGCGACGGGCAAACGATCAGCGATGTGGCTGCCCGGCGACAGGGGCATTCAGGTGACTGATGTGACGACGGCGGAAACGCCGAAAGGTCCGGTCAAGACGCAGACGGTACGGAAATGGACCATCTCGGGTCAGGGCGAGCTCATAGTTGATATGTACATAGACAATCCGAATGTCTCGTACGAAGCCAAGCGCATCTTCATCAAGCAGCAGTAAAACCACAGACAGCGGGGGCAAGCCCCTCTTCCTGACTTGTTCTATTCCAGGTCTCGCAAGAATTGAGCTACTGGAAACCGAACAAGTCAGGAAGAGGGGCTTGCCCCCGTTTTTTCCACCCTAAATCATTTTGCGGTGATGTCGAACGCCGCCATCTCGTTCGAATTGCGCACCAGCAGCTTGCCGCCCGCGATCGCCGGATAGTTCCAGGTCTGGCCATCAACTCCCTTGAAGCGCGCGACTTCGCTGTATTTGTCAGGCGAGGCTTTCACGAGCGCCACGTCGCCCTGATCTGAAGTCACGATCAGGTGATTGCCGGCGAGGACGATCTGCCCGTATCCATAGCGGCCCTCTTTCCACTTGCGCTCACCAGTGTTCACGTCGAGACAAACGAGAATGCCTTCGTCGAGACCGTAAACGTATCCGTTATGAAGAACAGATGGATTGAACTTGTTCTTCATGTTCTTGTTTTCCCAGATCGTTGACGCGGTGAGAGTGTTGCCACTGCCCTTCACTTCGACGAGCGCCGCGCCTTTGCCGTATCCCGACGAAATAAAGAAACGATTTTGATCGACGACGATCGGTTGTGAGGCGTTGATTCCCATGTCGGTGTCCCACGGGTAGCTCCACAACAACGCGCCATTCTCAGGCGTTAAACCGACAACTCGAGACGCGCTGACCACAACGATCTGGCGACGTCCTGCCAGATCAACAAGCATCGGTGAAACGTATGCCTGGGTGTCGTCGAGGGATTTCCAGACCGGAGCCCCCGTCATCTTGTTGTAAGCGACGACTGATTTGCCGTTGGCGCCACCAGGAAGCACGATCACCTTGTCATCGACGATAAGTGGTGACGCAGCCTGCGCCCACGGCAGGTTCTTCGCACCGTTGTCGTTGAGAATGTTCTTGCCCCAGATCACTGAGCCACTGTTGGCATCGAGACAACGCAGCTCGCCAGTCGCACCAAGCGCGTAAATCCGGCCCTGGTCCCACGTCGGCGTTGCGCGTGGTCCATCGCCAGTCGAGTCGTTGAACTCAGCGTTCCACTTCTGCGTCCACATCTCACGACCGTTGTTCAGGTCGTAAGCCGCGACGACTTCCTGGCTACGACGTTGTTCGATCGTGTAAGCCTTGCCGTCGGCAATGACGAACGAGGCATGTCCGACGCCGACAGGTTGTCTCCAAAGCTGCGGCAGTCCGTTGGCAGGCCAGTTTGTCGAAACGCTACCGTCCTCGTATTTGCCATCACGCCTTGCGCCACGGTAGTTAGTCCAGGCGTTTCGCGAAGGAGCAGCAGGCGCGGCGGCTGTTGGGCCGGGCGACGCGGCAACACTTGGCGACGGGCTCGGACTCGGCGCCGCAACTGAGGCAGAGGGTTGCGCAGCCTGATCCTGGCGGTGCTTTTCGACCTGAGCGTAGTGCGCGTCGTTCGAGCCTCGGCCGCACGCTGCACAGAAGAGTAACGTCAGAAAAAGTAGTCGTTTGATCATAAGAATCCGTCCTGAGTCCGTCTAATCCGCGGTTAACGGATTAGACGGATCTACAAGGATTTATGTTCCAATGCAATAAAGATTCTTCTCGCCGCGGATGAAGATTCGTCCATCGGCAATCGCGGGGGAGGCGTAGACAGGCTCGCCAACCGAGTTCGTGCCGAGGATCTCATGCTTCGGACCGGCTTTGACCATGAACGTGTCGCCGTCTTCACTGGTCATCAGAATCTTGCCTTCGAAGGCCACGGGCGAGGCCGTGAACGTCGCGGGAATCGGAATTCGACCACCTTCGTATTTCACTTCGCCCGTCTTCGCGTCGATGGCCGTAAGGATACCGCGATCCGTTGTCAGGTAAAGATAATCGCCGTACAGAATGGGCGACGGAACGTACGCAGTACCTTTGGCATACCTCCAGACGACATTCGGAGTGCCGGTGAGATCGCCGCTCTGACCGAGTTTGATCGCCATCGCGATCTTCGCCGGGAAGCCGGCCACTAAATACACCAGCTCGTTGTTCGCGACCGGCGAGGGGATTGCATTGCTCTCGACGCCCTTGTGCCGCCACAACTCTTTCCCCGTGGCGGGATCGTAAGCAATCACCGCCTCAGTTCCACTCGCGATCAACTCCGCACGCGTTGACGTCCGAACGAGCAACGGCGTCGACCAGCTCACTTGCACTTTGCGCGGCGTTCTCCAGGCTTCCTTGCCCGTCTTCTTATCGACGGCAACGATGAACGAAGCCTCGCCATTCTCTTCATCAGCCTGAACAATGACGAGGTTGTCGAACAGAATCGGTGACGTGCCGGTGCCCATGCCGACAGTGCCGAGTTTGCCGAGATCGGCTTTCCACGCGAGCTTGCCTTTGAAGTCGTAAGCGTAGAGACCTTCAGTGCCGAAGAAGGCGTAGACAAGCTTGCCGTCGGTCGCGGGAGTCGAAGCTGCATATGAGCTCTTGCGGTGACGATTGTCGTAAGGCGTGCCTTCCCATGCTGTCGCCTGCCAGACGATCTTGCCGGTATCGCGATCGATACTGATGACTTTGAAAGTGTGTTTCTTATCGGCGCCCACGCTGTCGGGATGCAGAAACTCTTTGCCACCGTCGACAGTGTGCTTCACGGCTTTCGCGCCCGGCACCACTGCTCCTTCGACTGCGGTCGTCAGGAACACGCGGTTGCCCCAGACAATCGGCGATGAATGCGCGCGGCCGTCGATCGCCGTCTTCCATTTAATGTTCTTCGTTGGACTCCATTCGGACGGAAGGTTTTTCTCATTCGAGATGCCGGAGCCGTCCGGCCCGCGCCACTGCGGCCAGTTCCCTGCCGCTGCCTTGCTCGCGAAAGAGCTGAGACCCGCGACTGCCAGAGCGATGCCAACGATAAGCGTAAATGCAATTCGTTTCACTTTTTTCATTCCTTTTATCCGTTCTAATCGGTAACAAGATCCGCTCAATCCGCGGCTAGTTTCCTGTTTTACTCGTGGCAGGCGTTTCGCCAAACGCATATAAATGCGACACCGTGCGCACGATCAAGAGCCCATCCGAGATGGCAGGCGTCGCCATCATGACCTCTCCAACCGGGTTCTTCGAAAGCAACTCATATTTTGGACCAGCCTTCACCACGAACACATCGCCGTCCTCACTCGAAAGGTATATCTTTCCATCTGAGGCGACCGGCGACGCCGTGAATGCAGCGCCAGTTCCACCTAAACGTTCCTGGTAAACTCGCTCACCAGTCTTCGCGTTGTAAGCCGTCAGCACGCCCTGGTTCGAGCAGGTGTAAAGCAAATCGCCGTAAACGATCGGCGTCGGCATGTATGGACCACCACGCTGTTTGCTCCACGCGATAAACTCACTCGACTCCTTTCCGTCTTTGAGCGTCAGATCTCCGTTGCCGCCCGGCTTGATCGCGTAAATGGGCTGAATCGGCGCATAACCACTCGTGATGAAAATCAGATCGTGAGCGACGAAAGGCGTCGGCGTCGTGATCTCTGACATCGGACCGAGATACCACAACTCTTTTCCAGTCGCCGGATCGTAACTGCGAATCTTTTTCGGACCGACGGTGATTAGCTCCGCGCGCGTCTTGCCTTCATAAACTGTCGGCGAACCCCACGAAGGCAGCTCTTCGCGTGCGGTTCTCCAAAGTTCTTTACCATTCTTGATGTCGTAAGCGGCGATGAAGGAATTCTTTTGAATGTCAGCCTGCACGATCACCATGTTCTTGTAGATGATCGGCGAGCTGCCGTATTCCCACTGGTAGTCGACATCGTAGAACCAGCCGGCATCGAGCACGCCGAGATCCTTCTTCCAAAGAAGCTTGCCCTTGAGGTCGTAAGCGTAAAGACCTTCGGAACCGAAGTTGACGATCAGGTATTTTCCGTCAGTCGCTGGTGTCGAAGCTGCGTGTGACGACTTCGGGTGGCGCTTAACTTTCGGGATACCTTCGTAAGCAACGCGCTCCCAGAGGATCTTTCCGGTCGCTTTATCCAGCGCGTAAACCTTCCACGCGTGCTGCGGATCGTCTTTGACCGGCTTGACGTCGCCGTAGAGACCGAAACGCGTCTCGTCTTTGCCGCTCGTGACAGCGGTGACCACGAACACCTTGTCGCCCCAGACCACGGGACTCGCATGCGAGAGGCCTGGGATCGGAGTTTTCCAACGAAGGTTTTCTGACTTCGAGGCGTCGAATTTTACGGGTTTCGCTAAACCTTCATTGACGCCTGTCGCACCTGGTCCACGAAATTGCGGCCAGTTCTGTGCGAAGGCAGTGGTGAAAGCAACGGTGGTAAGAATTGCAGATAGTGTGAGTCGTTTCATGGCTTTGCTCTTCATGGGGTTTCAATCAAGACGCTTCATTACATTGGTCGTGGTTCCCTGCTTTACAGTCATGCTGGCGACTTTTCCGCCTTCGGCATTGAACGTCAAAGTCATTCCACCAAACGCGATGGGCCGGAACGTCGTGTTATCCAATGCCATCAGTGGTAGCTCACGTTGAAAGGTGACGAATAACTTTCCATCTTTAACTGAAACCGTCGCCTCCGGGCCGGTTTCTCCTTTGTACTTGCCTGCGTAAGTCTGAAGTGTTGCGGCATCGACTTCGAGCGGCGGCGTGGCGCCAGCTTTCTTGAGCATGTCGGTAATCGGCGCTGTATTGGCGTTCATCGAAAACGCGAGGGCTGGAGTCAGGTTTTCGGGTTTGATCTTGCCAAGCTCGAGAGCCATCTTCACTACTTCTACTTTATTCTGCTGCACGCCGCTCATCAGCACATCTTCGGCGCCTTCAGCACCTTTCTCCAACAGCAGACGAACGACGTCGAGGTGATCGTTTTGCAGGGCCCATGACATCGCGGTCGCACGGTAGAACGTGTCTTTCACGTTGACGTCAGCGCCGCGATCGAGCAGCACCTTCGTGACATCTGCATTACCGCGCTCTGCCGCTTTAAACAACGCCGTCATTCCGTAGCGAAACTTCGCGTTCACGTCAGCGCCTTTATCCAGTGCAGCCGCGACGGCAGCAGCGTCGCCTTTGCGCACTGCTTCGAACATCTGATCGTTGAGATCTTGTTTGGGGTTGGTCTGGGTTTGCGGGAACAGCAGAACCAGTAACGAAAAGAGAAAAACCTTGTGTATCGCCAACATGATTTCTCCTCGCAGTGAGACGAATAACGCCCAAGGCGTGCGATGAATAACGCCGAAGGCGTTCGCTAATTTCAGCCCAAGGTTGGAGCGTAGCGACAACCTTGGGTGATGATTGATAAATCGTTATAACCCTGAAAGGGTTCGACGGCCGCCGAACGCTTTCAGCATTGTGTTTATTTTTATTTTGCCAC
>DATHTI010000477.1:0-2917 GCA_035463335.1 Pyrinomonadaceae bacterium
TAAAGAGCAGGTGAAAGTTTATCTGCCTTTCTTCCAGAAGGCGCGCATCGACTCCGACATTCTCGATATCGGATGCGGTCGCGGCGAATGGCTCGAGATACTGCGCGAAACCGGATACAAGGCTCGTGGAATCGATACGAATCGCGTCCTCATCCAGCGTTGTAGAGACTTATCGTTAGACGTCATCGAGGCCGAGGCGCTCGATTATCTGGGGGCCCAGCCCGACGGAAGCCTGAGCGCCGTGACGGCTTTCCACTTTGCCGAGCATCTTCCGCTCGAAACTCTGGTTAGATTTCTTGACGAAGCAGGCCGTACGCTGAAACCGGGCGGGCTTCTGATTCTCGAAACCCCGAATCCCGAGAACCTGCTGGTCGGCAGTTGTAATTTTTACCTCGATCCAACACACCAGAACCCGTTGCCGATTCCGACGCTGAAGTTGCTGGTGGAGGCGCGCGGGTTTCGCTGTGAAGAGGTGTTGAAACTCCATGCCATAAACGCGGAGAAGATCGAGGTGAAAGATCAACTGACCAGCCACATAAATCATTACTTGTATGGCCCCATGAATTACGCCGTCGTGGCGCGCAAACCTGACCCGCAATGACACGCGTCGCGATTCTCACACCTACACTCACTTCCGCCGATGCTGTGAGTAACGACGTTCTCTCGATGCGGTGCGTGTTGAGCGAACGAGGCCACGAGGTACGCATCTTTGCGGAAAGCACCAATCTCGCCAGCGAGAGGGTAGAAGAGCCGCTGGCCGCATTGTCCTATGTAAAGGCCGCTGACGACGTGCTGATCTATCACCACTCGATCGGCTGCGCCGCCGGTGTCGAGACGATGAAAGCGGCATCGTGCCGGAAGATCGTGAAGTATCACAACGTCACGCCGCCTCACTTCTTTTCAGGCATCAGTGACGAGCACGAGCATCTTTGCAAAAGCGGGCGCTCACAACTCGAAGAGATCGTAGCCTCGCAGCCCGATCTCTATCTCGCCGCATCAGCGTTCAACGAGTCAGATCTGATTGCCGCGGGCAGTGACGAGCGGAAAACATTTGTAGTCCCGCCCTTCACCCAGGCGGATGCGCTGCGCGCGGCGGCGGCGGACCTCGAGCTGCTCGATGATTACTACAGTGAAGACGTCAACCTGCTGGCCGTAGGCGGCGTGCGTCCAAACAAGGGACATGCCGATCTGATCGAGGCCTTTGCCACCTACTACTATAATTTCAACAGCCGGGCGCGGTTGTTCGTTGTCGGCGCAGCGCATAAGGCTTTCGAGCACTACACTAAAAGGCTAACGGAGATGATCGATTGGTGGTCGCTCGATTCACGCGTCGTGTTTACAGGCGAGGTTTCGAATGAGACGTTGAAATCGTATTACCTGCTGGCTGATGCATTGTTGATGACGAGCGAGCACGAAGGATTTTGTGTTCCACTCGTCGAAGCGATGGCGCTGAAAGTGCCGATCGTCGCTTACGCCTCGACGGCCATTCCCGAGACCGCACAGGATGCGGCGCTCACGTGGGACAAACGAGATCGTTATCTGATGGCCGAATCGATTGACTTCCTACAGAAGAATGAAGAGGCGAGGATAGAGATGGTCTACCGAGGCTCGTGTCGCTACGAGGAGAACTTCTCGAATCACGCAATCGAAAAACGGTTTCTCGAGGTGACGACCCAGGAGGGGTTCGCGCTGTAAGTTACATGTTCACTTGAGCATCTTGTAATCCTGTCCAACCACTGTTATTGACGATGACGCGCATAGCTATTTTGACGCCGAGCCTATCAACCGCCGATGCGGTAAGCAACGACGTTCTCGGAATGTTCGACATCCTCAACAGAAACGGCGACGACGTCCGGATCTTTGCCGAAACTCATTCCCTGAATCATCACGCCATTTCCGAGCTCACGCGTCTCCGAAGCTTCTTGAAAAGTCCCACTGATGTTCTCCTTTACCATCATTCAAGAGGCTGGGATCCAGGCCTGCGACTCATCCAGGAGCTGCGTTGTCGTCGCGTGATCCGGTATCACAACGTCACGCCCGCCAAATTCTTCGTGGGCTTTAGTGCTACCGATCAGGAGCTCTGCGAGCGCGGCCGAAAAGAGTTGATCGAGATCGCGGCTGCAAAATGTGAGCTATACCTTTCGGCATCGGCATTCAGCATGCGCGAGCTGATCGAGGTCGGAGCCGACGCCTCCAGATCTTTCGTCGTGCCGCCGTTTCATCACGTCGATCGGCTGTCGAGCATTTCGGCAGATCAGGAGATCTTGCAAAAGTATTCCGGCGACACTGCCAACATCCTGTCTGTCGGCCGCGTGGTGCCGCACAAGAGTTTTCATCACCTGATCGAGGTTTTTGCCCGCTATCATTACGACTACAACAAAAACTCGCGGCTGATCATTGTCGGCAAAGGCGGCGAAGGGTTCAACGCGTATTCGAAGCTCCTGCATGCTGCGGTGCAGAAGCTTGGCCTAATTAACAACGTCGTATTCACGGGCGGCGTTTCCGATGAAGAACTGAAGGCTTACTATCTCCTCGCGGCTGCATTTGTTACGGTGAGCGAGCACGAAGGATTCTGCGTCCCACTGGTCGAAGCGATGTCTATGGAGTTGCCGATCGCGGCCTATGCGTCAACGGCGATTCCCGAAACATTGGGCAACGCAGGCATTGTCTGGCCCGAGCGTAATCCAATGCTGATCGCGGAAACGATCGACCGGTTCGTCAAAGACAGCGTGGTGCGAAGGGCTCTGGGCCAACGCGGCCAGCGTCGCTATCAGTCGATGTTCAGCAACGGGAAGCTCGAGCGCATCTTTTTACAAGCGATGTCGAAACTGCAATGAGTAGAGTCGCAATCGTGGTGCAAAGGTGCCACGAAGACATCGTCGGCGGATCAGAAACACTCGCCTGGCACTACGCACAG
>DATHTI010000478.1:0-7849 GCA_035463335.1 Pyrinomonadaceae bacterium
CTCCGCACGTCGAGCGGCGAGGTCAAATTAGTGAGAGCCGGAGACGTTTACAGCATTAGACCTACTTAGCCGTGCAGAATAGAACAAGTATGGGCCATAAAATAGAACAAGTCAGGAAGCGGGGCTTGCCCCCGCCGTTCCAATCCAAGCAACAGCGGGGGCAAGCCCCTCTTCCTGACTTGTTCTATTCTGTGTAGTTACTTATGCCCAAGCGCATTATTTTAAACACGTTCGGAACGTTCGGTGATATTCACCCGTACATGGCGATCGCGCTCGAGTTGCAGCGACGCGGGCACGTGCCTGTTATCGCCACCATGGAGGGCTACCGCGAAAAGATCCTAGTTGCGGGTTTGCAGTTTGCGCCTGTCCGCCCTGACGTCCCTCAGCCCAAAGAACAGGGCACAGAGCTCGTCGAAAAGATCATGGAGCCGAAGACCGGCCCACGTTTCCTCACCGAAGAGCTCGTCTTCCCAGCCGTGCGCGAAAGTTACGCTGACCTGATGAAAGCAGTCGAAGGCGCTGACCTTTTGATAACCCATCCCGCGGCGCCGGCTGGTCCACTCGTCGCTCGCAAAACCAGCCTGCCGTGGATCTCGACAGTCCTCGCGCCCTTTTCCTTTTATTCATCGTACGATCCACCCGTGCCGCCCTTCTGGCAGTGGACCAGAAAACTCAGCCTGCTTGGTCCAGGCGTGATGGGATTTCTCCTCAACGTAATGAAGCGTACCTACAAGGCAAAGGCAGTCACTGACTTTCGCGACGAGCTCGGACTTCCAAACACGGGCAATCCAATGTTCGAAGGCCAGCACTCACCCACACTCGTGCTCGCGTTGTTTTCCGAGCTGTTTGGCCAACGACAGCCAGACTGGCCGCCGCAAACCGAGATCACCGGATTTTGTTTTTACGACGGCAATCACAACGCCGAGATCCCGATCGAATTCACGCACTTTCTCGACAACGGTGCGCCGCCGATCGTCTTCACGTTGGGCTCGTCGGCGGTGTGGGTCGCGCGTGATTTCTACGAGCAAAGCATTAAAGCTGCAAAAGGCGTTGGTCGTCGCGCCGTGTTGCTTATCGGCGATGAGCGCAATTTGCCGCGCGCTCTACCCGAAGGGATCATCGCGCTCGATTACGTGCCGTATCAAACGTTGCTGCCGCGCTCCTGTGCGGTGGTCCATCATGGTGGCGTCGGCACGACTTCGCATGCCTTGCTCGCCGGCGTGCCGACGTTGATTGTGCCGTTTGCTTTCGATCAATCAGACAATGCAGAGCACGCGCGCAAGGTTGGAACGAGTCGCACGTTGTATCGCGATAAGTATCTCGCGCCGCGGGTGACGGAAGAGCTGCACGAGCTGCTCAAGCAGCCCTGGTACGCGCGCCGCGCGATCGAAGTCGGCCAGCGGCTGAAACAGGAGAATGGACCGGCCCGGGCTGCGGATCTCATCGAGGAGGTTTTGGCTGGAAAGCGCAATCGCACAGAGGAAGTGGCCTATGCTGCTGGCAATTGATGCCGGGAACACAAACATCACGCTCGGACTCTTTCGCGGTGAGGAGTTGATCGCGCAGTGGCGACTGCTCACGGATCGCGAGCGAACGAGTGATGAGTACGAAGCTGATGTGCGAAGTATGTTTGAGCGCGCGGGCATGGATGGAAAGAACGTGAATGGTATTGCCATCGCGTCTGTTGTGCCGCAGTTGGACCATGCGCTCAGGCAGATCGCTGCGAGTTTTTCAGTGCAGCCGCTGTTTGTAGATCACACGACTGATACGGGAATGAAGCTGCTTTACCATCCGCCTTCAGATCTCGGTGCGGACCGGATCGCCGATGGTGTCGCGGCGATGAACAAGTACGGCACGCCGTGCATCGTCGTGGATTTCGGCACCGCCACAACATTCAACGCGATTAGTAAGAACAACGAATTTCTTGGCGGCGCGATCAGTCCGGGGCTGTTTACGTGTTCTGAGGCTTTGTTTCAGCGTGCTGCCAAACTGCCGCGCGTTGAATTCGCACGCCCGCGAGTTGCGATTGGTTCTTCCACTGTCGAGGCAATGCAATCGGGGATTTACTACGGTTACGCCGGGCTCGTTGACGGCGTGATCGAGCAGATGCTCGAAGGCATGAGTCCGGTGTCGCGAATAGTTGCGACTGGCGGCCTCGCGCCACTGATCGCAGAAGCCTCGCAGTATATCGATGCCATAGACCAGACCCTCACGCTTGACGGTTTGCGTATCGTGTATGAGCGAAACAACCGGGCGCGGTAGATACCAATTGAACTACTTCAACTACTTCACCGAAATCGAAGACGCATTCGTCAGGCGACGCGGCAAGCACCTGTTTCTGAGTCCGATGGATTGGGCGTTGATGGAGACGTGGAAGCAGCAGGGGATTCCGCTGCACATTGTTCTTCGTGGCGTTGAGAAATCGTTTGACTCGTATGAAGCGCGACCACGCAAGCGAACGGTGAAGACGCTTCTTTATTGCCAGGAAGAGGTTGAAGCGCAGTACGCGGAATGGGTTGAAGCGCACGTCGGATCTTCAACTGGTTCGACGGAGTCTGAATCAGACAAGACTCCGTTTTCGTTTGCGGCAATCACTGAGCATTTGCAGCGCGGTCGTAGTGCGCTGGCGGCGCTGGCGAAATCGAGAAAGCAGGAAGACGATCTTTCGGAGGCGTTAACGCGCGCGGCTGGATTGCTCGGCGACATTGAAAACGACTTTGCGAGCGGGGCCACGCTCGACACGCGCAAACTCGAAGATTCGTTGACAGGTCTTGAGCGAATGCTGAACGACGCGATGCTTGCGGTTGCCAGCTCGAACACGCTAGATGAGTTTAAAAAGGGAGTGCAGGATCAGCTCAAACCGTATCGTTCGCAAATGGACGCTGCGGCTTACAAGCAGATGTTCGACAACCTGCTGTTGAAGCGTTTGCGAGAAGAGTTTGCCATCCCTCGTCTCAGCCTGTTTTTTGTTTAGCCACAAAAAGGCACAAAAAGCACAAACGCAGGGAAGTTCAGAGTTCAAGCTTTAGCTTGCTAGCGTGAAGCCCGAGACGGCAGCCTAAAGGCTGAACTCTGAACTCTTCACTTTGTGCTTTTTGTGCCTTTTTGTGGCTAAATGAAGTGGTGGAGTTAGAGGTTGAAGTGGAACGAATTCTTCCCGGTGGGATGGGGTTGGCCCATGCCGGTGGGAAGACTGTTTTTGTATCGCTCGCAGCACCCGGAGATCGCGTGCGCGTGAAAGTCGAGCGAGAGCAGGGGAATGTTCTGTTCGCTTCCATTGAAGAAATCATCACGCCCTCACCCTTAAGAGTCGAGCCACCATGCCCTTACTTCGGCCGCTGCGGCGGTTGTGACTTTCAACAACTCACTTACGAAACGCAGCTCGCCGCGAAGTCGGAAATAATTCGCGACTGCCTGCACCGCATCGCGCGTCTCGAGAACGTTCCCGAGATCGTCGTCACACCCTCGCCAGACGACTGGCGGTATCGCATGCGCGCAATGTGGCAGATCGATCAGGAGCAGCGTGCGATTGGTTACTATGAGCGTGGCTCCAGACGTGTTTGCGACGTAGTTGATTGCGCAGTGCTTCGTCCAGAGTTACAAGCAAAGCTCGAAGAGGTTCGTGGCACTGGCTGGACCCAGTTTCCACCGGATTTGAAACACCTCGATGTCGTCGCCGGCGAAGAAGGCGTATCGTTCGCCCCGCCGTTTGCAGACTTCGAGACGCGTAAATTGAGTTTGAGTGTTCGCGGCGAGGTTTACCATTACAACGCGGAAGCATTCTTCCAGATCAATCCGTCGTTGCTTGGACCATTGATTGAATTTGCGTTGGGCGATGCGTCCGGCGCGAGCGCGCTCGATCTTTATAGCGGAGTTGGCCTATTTACATTGCCATTATCGAGGCAATTCGATCGAGTAACGGCAGTCGAAGCTAACCCTGTCGCAGTACGCTTTGCGCGCCGGAATTTACAGTACGCTGACCTGAGCAATGCGCGCGTGATCGCAGCCGGCGTTGCCGAGTGGCTCAGAAGTGCGCCGGTGCGCGATATCGACTTCATCCTGCTCGATCCACCACGAGCGGGTGCTGAATCCGCGGTGATTAAAGGTATTTTGGATCTTCATCCGCGACAAATCTCTTACGTCTCCTGCGATCCCGCCACCCTCGCACGCGATCTCAGGAAACTCGTTTCGGGCGGCTACACAATCCATTCAATCCGCGGTTTCGATCTCTTCCCACAGACTCATCACGTCGAGACAGTCGTACGTCTCACCCGAACGGTTTGACAAGCTACGGGATTGGGAGTATGAAGTGCGCATAAAGTGATATACCCAATCTAACCTCGGCGTGCTAAGCCAGCTTCACCCGTTGGCCCAATTGAAAGTCATGATGATGACGCAGCCAGAATCCGTGGCCAGCAAGTTGATTCGCTGGATGGAAGTTCCGGGACAGCCGCACGTTTTCGCGCTGGGAAACTTTGCCAGACAGGTTACGTTTGCCTCACAACAGGCAAGAGCCTTCAATCTTATCTGGGCCTTGTTCAGGGAAAACAGATTAGCGGCTGGACAGCGCGTGGCGGTTATTGGAGCGGGATTAGCTGGATTAAGTGCCACCGTTGCCGCGCTTGCAAAAGAGTGACGTCGTGCCGCCGCCCTGGAAAATTCGTGCGGTAGGTACGGCGAAAATCGGAGATCGAGTTGCCAAGATTGGCCGCACCTCCGGCCTTACAACCGGCACGGTTGAGAGCGTTGACCTTCGCGTTAACCTGGGAGGGTTTGGCCGATTGTTGCTGGTGAAAGATTGCTTGAAGATAAAAGGCGACGGTCCCGATTTTTCACTGGCTGGCGATGGTGGCGCCGCCATCGTGCGAGAGGACGGGGCCGTGCTGGGAATAATTATCGGTGCGTTTGCGGGGAGTAAAGACAAATCAGGCAGCAGTATTGCGTGTCCGATTGAACCTGCGCTCAAGCAACTCGGTCTGGAATTGCTTACCAGTGATGGAAGCACTGCTTCAGTCAATGCGCCGAAAAGACGACGTTCCCCAAGGAGAAGCGGAAGAAAAACCAAATGACTTTTTGATTTAAGCGTCGTTCCTCACATCGACAATGAATCCTCACCGAAGCTTATTCAGTCAGTATCCTTTGCTTCAACTCGCTATCGCGTTTTCTGCCGGCGTCTGTGCGGCGAACAATCTTCCGATAAGGTTGGGCCACTGGTTGACTGTTGGCGTCGTGTGTTCGGCGTTGGTGCTGATGCTGAGAGGATCCAGGGCCGGGTTGGCGTTGTTGTTGGCGGTGTTCTCAGTGGGTGCGATGCTCGCGGAATTAGAAAAGCGGGCCGACAATTCCAGTGAGCTTAAACGCCTCGTCGAACAATCAGGGAATGAGCCTTTTACACTGACGGGTTGGTTGGATGGTCCACCTGAGTTCGCGCGCGAGCGGGTTTATCTCTCGTTGCGTGTTGAGAATGTGACCGGCCGTGTGTCGTTACTCGTGACACTTCGAGATGACGTCGTGGCAAACGAGTTCCGCGCGCTGCGCCTTTGTTACGGCACACGAATCAGCGTAACCACAACACTCGATCGCACCGGCAACTACCGCAATCCAGGCGTCACCTCACTCTCCGAATTCCTCGATCGCAACGACTACGACGCCACCGGCTTAATCAAAACACCCGCTGCGATTACACGTCTCGACGACACGCGCGTGTTTCCACCACTCGCATGGCTCTACGACTGGCGATCGCGCCTTCAACAACAGATCGATACACACTTCGCGCCGGAAACGGCAGGCGTGCTCGACGCTGCCTTGCTCGGCAATCGCTACAACCTCTCACCTGACGCATCCGAGCGGTTTCGCGAAGGAGGCACGTTCCACGTACTCGTCATCAGCGGCCTGCACATCAGCTTCATCGGCGCTGTCGTGTTTCTGATCGTGAAGCGTTTGACGCGGCGCAGGCTGCTGCAATTTCTCGTTCCAGCGGTGATTGTTTGGGCCTATTCGCTTGCGGTCGGGGCGGACGCCTCAGTGGTGCGGGCAGCGCTGATGTTTACGTTTGCAGGTGTCGCGACGATTCTCTTTCGACAATCCAGCTCGCTGAATGCACTCGGAGGCGCAGCGCTGGTCCTGCTGGTCCACAGTCCGAAAGAGATTTTCGATCCGTCGTTTCAACTGACATTTCTGTCTGTGCTCGCGATTGTGGTGATCGCGTGGCCGTTGCTGTCGAGCATGTCGGCGATCGGCGCGTGGTATCCGACACGCTCGATACCTTACCCGCCCGCGTGCTCGCGTGCATTCAAATACATTTCCGAGGTGCTCTTTTGGCGTGAGCAGAAATGGCAGCCGGAGCTCGCGCGCTCGACCCACAAATACCGCCTGTTCAAAGCCCCACTCGCGTCACGGCTGGAGCGTTATTACGTGCAGGCGATCTTGCGTTACACGTTTGGGGCAGTCGTTGTATCGGCAAGTGTGCAGCTCGTGCTACTGCCGCTGATGATCGTTTACTTTCACCGGCTCTCGCTGGCTTCGTTAGTGCTGAACATCGTTGTGAGTATTTTATTAGCTGTGCTGGTTGTGGTGGCGCTACTGGCGCTCATCACGGCGCAGGTGCCGCTATTCAAGCTTGCAGATGCGATTAACTGGTTGATGGTACACAGTGTCGATCCGTTCTCGAGGTTCGATTGGGCCACCTTCAGGCTGCCGGAGTATTCAGGATCAGCCTCGCTCGTCTATGGAATTTACTATGCGCCTTTGTTGTTGCTTGTAATTGCGCTATTGCACTGGCGTCCATTTGCCTTGCAAGTTGAACGTCGTTGCAAACTACACCGCTACGTTCTCCCAGTCACGTGTGTACAACTCCTCCTGCTGGCTATTCTCATCCTGCATCCACTCAGCAGCGGCCGCGCGGATCAAACTTTGCACATCGACTTCCTTGACGTGGGCCAGGGCGACTCAGCACTCGTTACGATGCCTGACGGAACAACGCTGCTCGTTGACGCGGGGGGAAACACGATCGATTCAACTCGCCGGATCGGTGAGACTGTCGTATCGGAATATCTCTGGTGGCGAGGCTTGAGCAAAATCGATTACGTGCTGGCCTCGCACGCTGACGCCGATCACATCGATGGGCTAAATGATGTTCTCAAAAACTTCACGGTGCGATGCGCGCTCATTGCGCGACGTCCTGCGGACGATCCGGAGTTCGCAAAGTTCTCGCAAACACTCGCCCGCACAAACACACACTCGGAAACGATCGCGTCCGGCGACGTAATTCACTTCGGAGATGTCGTCGTCAGCGTCTTATGGCCGCCCGCTACCGATGAGAAATCAACGAACAACGATTCGCTCGTGCTGCGAGTGCAGTATGGCGAGCGCTCAATACTGCTCACCGGCGACATCGAACAAGCTACCGAGCGCGCATTGATCGCCTCGCAACAACAACTGCACGCCGACGTGATCAAAGTGCCGCATCATGGCAGCAAGACCTCCTCAACGGAAGGTTTCGTCGGTGCGACTACCCCACACCTCGCGATAATCTCAGTCGGACGCAACTCGCGCTTCGGCCATCCACACAAGGAAGTAGTCGAGCGCTGGCAATCAACCGGCGCCACCGTCCTCACGACCGGCAACAGCGGCACGATCACCATCACCACCGACGGCCACCACCTCAGCCTCAAAGAATTTTTAGCCACAAAAAGGCACAAAAACACAAAATTAGATAAGGATGATTACGCATTACTGATCATCCGAAGAACCAGCACGTCTCAGAAAACACTTTGTGTTTTTGTGCCTTTTTGTGGCTAAAACCCGTACTTCTTCATTGTGGCGCGCCCTTGGGGTGAATTGATAAATG
>DATHTI010000479.1:0-3010 GCA_035463335.1 Pyrinomonadaceae bacterium
GTTTGAGACGGCGACGACGAAGCTGCGCGAGCGAAAGAAATTGAACGAGACTGCTTTTGATCATTGAAATGCGAATAATGATCGCTGCCGGCGGCACTGGCGGACACATCTATCCGGGCATCGCGGTGGCCCAGGAGATCATGCGGCGCGATGCAAGCTCGAAGGTCCATTTCGTTGGCACCGCGAAGGGGCTGGAGAATCGTTTAGTGCCGCAAGCTGGTTTTGAGTTATCGCTCATTGAAAGTGCCGGACTGAAGAATGTGAGTCTCGGAGCGCGTTTGAAAGGAGTCGCGCTCCTGCCGCGGAGTTTTCTTTCCGCGCAGCGACTGATGCGACAGTTTCAGCCGGACGTGGTTGTCGGTGCCGGTGGTTATGTTTCCGGTCCGGTTGTAATGACTGCGGCGCTGACGAATCGTCCGACGCTCGTGATGGAGTCTAACGCGCTGCCGGGTTGGACCAACCGCGTGCTGGCACGCTTCGTCGATCGTGCGGCGGTCTCGTTCGAGCAGGCGCTACCGTACTTTCGTGGAAAAGCGAAAGTCACTGGCAATCCGGTGCGGCGCGAGTTTTTTGAAATACCACCGAAGCGACGTGAGCCGGGGAAGTTTTCGTTGCTCGTCTTTGGCGGCTCGCAAGGCGCGCGAGCAATCAACGAGGCAATGATCGCGGCGTTGCCGACGTTAAAAGAATTGCCGGTCGAACTCCGGATCAAGCACCAGACAGGTCCGGCGGATTTTGAAAACGTTAAGGCTGCATACGCGGCCGCGAGTTGGGGCGAACGTGGTGACGTTCGCAGTTACATTGACAACATGATGGCTGACTTCGCCGAGGCCGATCTCGTTCTCTGCCGCGCGGGCGCAACGACAACCGCGGAATTGATAGCCGCCGGCAAGGCGTCGATCATGGTGCCGTTCCCCTTTGCCGCCGACGATCACCAGCGCAAGAACGCCGAAGCGTTACAGTCCGCAGGCGCCGCACGAATGATCTTGCAGCAGGACCTGAGCGGCGACCGGTTAGCCGCAGAGATCGCGAAGTTGGTCCAGTCTCCACAGGATCTGGATCGGATGGAGGAAGCAAGTCGAAAATTGGCCCACGGC
Source organism: Pyrinomonadaceae bacterium (assembly GCA_035463335.1). Taxonomy (GTDB): domain Bacteria; phylum Acidobacteriota; class Blastocatellia; order Pyrinomonadales; family Pyrinomonadaceae; genus PSRF01. The sequence continues at coordinate 1,098 of DATHTI010000479.1, forward strand.
GACGCCGCCGCAGCCGCCGTCGACATGATCGAAGAGCTTAGCCACAAAAAGGCACATAAGTGAGCTAAGCGAAAAGCACGAAGAGAAAGAAGGAAGGATAACGACAGCTAACCAGGGTCGGGCGCGTGAACTGAAAACAAATTTTTGTGTTTATGTGCCTTTTTGTGGCTAAAAAATGTTTCGAAGAATTCAACACGTCCATTTCGTAGGCATTGGTGGCATCGGCATGTCCGGCATCGCTGAGGTGCTCGTCAATCTCGGCTTCCGCGTCTCCGGCTCCGATCTCAAACGCTCGAATGTCACCGATCGTCTGCAACAGATGGGTGTTGAGATCTTCGAAGGTCATGCGGCTGAAAATGTCGGACACCCACACGTCGTTGTGCGCTCGACAGCCGTCCGCGACGACAACCCCGAGATCATCGAAGCGAACCGTCGCTCCATCCCTGTGATCCCGCGTGCCGAGATGCTCGCGGAGCTGATGCGATTGAAGCCACACACGGTCGCCGTCGCCGGTTCGCATGGCAAGACAACCACCACCTCGATGGTCGCGACAGTCCTGGGCCATGCAGGGCTCGATCCGACGATGGTCGTCGGTGGTGTTGTAGGCGCTTTCGGCTCGAACGCGCACCTCGGCACGAGCGACTTGATGGTGGTAGAAGCGGACGAGAGTGATCGCTCATTTCTAATGTTGACGCCGACAATCGCCGTCGTCACCAACATCGATCGCGAGCATATGGATTACTACCACGACATGGACGACGTGCGTGAATGCTTCGCAAACTTCGTCAACAAGGTCCCGTTTTACGGTTCGTCGGTTTTATGTCTAGACGATCCAAACGTGCAGGCGATCATTCCGCTGCTCGAGCGCCGGCGTATGACTTACGGTCTGAGCGCGCAGGCTGACGTCTCCGCGCACGGCATCAAGCACGACAGCAACTTCGGATCGTCGTTCATGGTTTGGCGTGGAACAGACGTGATGGGCGAGATGATCCTGCGCGTACCGGGCGTGCACAACGTTTACAACGCGCTCGCAGCGATCGCGGTCGGGTTCGAGCTGGAAGTTTCGTTTGAAAAGATCGTGGAAGGACTGCACCAGTTCACCGGCGCGGGTCGCAGGTTCCAGGCGAAGGGTGAAGTTGATGGCGTGCTCGTCGTCGATGACTACGGACATCATCCGACCGAGATCAGAGCCACGCTTGCGGCAGCTAAACTAGGATCAGGTGGCCGGCGCATCGTCGTGTTGTTTCAGCCGCATCGTTACTCGAGAACGCACGACCTGATGCAGGAGTTTGCGCGCTCATTCAATAACGCTGACGTGCTGTTCATCACAGACATCTATGCGGCGAGTGAGGATCCGATCGAAGGTGTAACGGCAGAAGCACTAACGGCTGCCATCAAGCGTTTCGGGCATAAGGACGCGAACTACATCGGCGCGCTCGATAACGCCGCCATGATTATGCGCGAGTACGTGCAGCCGGGAGATCTCGTTTTGACGCTCGGCGCCGGCACAGTGAACCGGATTGCTGATCAGCTGCTCGGGCTGTTGAAAGAAAAGACATTGAGCGCCACGGATAAAAACGGATAAGCAGGATGGAGTTGATAGAAGAAATTGCGGCGCGATTGGGTGTGCGTGCGGAACGTGGAAAGCGTTTCGCTGATTTGACGAGCCTGCGGGTTGGCGGCGCGATCGATTGGGTCATCGCACCGCAGACTGAAGAGGAAGCAGCCGCGATCGTTTACGAGTTGGACCAGGCGGGCATCGGTTGGCGACCACTCGGCTCCGGCAGCAACGTGCTCGCAGACGATGCCGATCATCATTACGTCGTGCTGAATTTGAGCAACATGAAAGGCGAAGTCCACATTGACGGCGAGCTCGTTTCGGTCAGCGCCGGCTACTCGCTGCCACGACTCTG
>DATHTI010000480.1:0-3428 GCA_035463335.1 Pyrinomonadaceae bacterium
TCGCCGAGATTGAAAAACTCGGAGGCAAACTCGAGATGCGTGGCAAGGTTGACGGCCAGCCGTACTTCCTCGTCGTTTGGCCCAGCGACGGACCTTCAAACGCGGATAAACGCGGATGAGCGCAGATCAGACACGCGTTCATCCGCGTTCACCGGCGACAGCTCTTCTGCTCGGTGTTGCAGGGACGAGCGTCTATCACTCGTCGCAGTTCTTTTCCGGCTTCGACAAGTTCTTCGGCGATCGCGGCGACGTGCGCGGGTTCGTCTACTTCATGGAGCACTGGTATCTTTCGATACTCGGTAAAGCGTCCCTTTTTAACCCCGGAATCTTCTATCCAACGAAGCGAACGCTCGCATACTCCGATCTGCTGTTTGGCTTCGCCGCGCCTTACTCGTTCTTCCGTGCGCTCGGCTTCGGCATGTTTACGTCCACCGAGCTCACGATCATTTTGCTCACGTTTCTTGCTTACTGCGTCGCGTTTGTTTTGTTGTACCGGACGCTCGGCTTTGGACTTATTCCGTCCTGTGCGGGTGCGATGTTCTTCGCGTTCAATAGTCCGAAATTCAATCAGCTCACGCACCTGCAATTGCAATACGTGTTCCTGCTACCGCTGATCTTTGCGCTCGTGATCACGCTGGCAAAGCGAGTGGAAACGATCGATCAGCGAAAAGCAGCGTGGCTGTTGTCGCTTGCGGCTGTTTGTTTGAATGTGCAGCTCACCACTACGTTTTACTACGCGTGGTATTTCACACTTTGGACCATCATCTTTCTACTCATCGCCCTCGCATTCCGCGCCTCGCGCAACTTCATCATTAGCAACGTGTGGAAATTCCGGCGCGCTGTGATTATTGCCGCCGCGGTTTTTCTGGTCGGGTTTATTCCGATTGTGCTGGTCTACGTGCCGGCAGTGCGCGCCGGATCATGGTATGACTTCGACTTCGTCATGGCGATGGTCCCCGATTGGCGGTCGTTGTTGTCGATGGGCGACGGCAACTTCGTCTGGGGTTGGTTTTACAAACGGATTGTAGGGGATCCGCGACCGGAGACGTGGGGCGAGCTGATGGTTGGCATCGGCCTGGTTCCTACGTTCGCGTGGATCGCGCTCACGGTCGCGTCGGTGTGGTTGATCAGGAAGGGGCGCAACGCTACGACTGCACGTGAGGTTGCGCCGTTGTTTCTTGGCGTGATGATCCTCGCGACGAGCATCTTTATCATCCTCGGTGTCAAAGTCGGCGGTCACTCGCTGTGGAAATATATCTACCTTTACTTTCCCGCGGGTGGTGCGATTCGAGCAGCCTCGCGTTACGTGATCTTTCTCACGCTGCCGATGTCGATCGCATTTGCATATGCGTTACAGAAGGGGCTCCAGTTTGCGTCCGGTAAGCGCGGGTTGACTGTTGCGATGCTGTTGGTTGCGGCGTTTGGTGTCTTCGAGCAGTTTGGTGTGCCGAAAGTCAACGGCACCGGATTCTCGACAACGATCGAAGAGGCTTACCTGAAAGCGATGGCGGAGAGGTTGCCTCCTGACTGCGCTGCGTTTTACGTCGCGCCTGGTCCAAATCCGAGACACTCCACGGCCGAATACCAGTACGATGCGATGATGATCTCGGCCTTCTCGCGCGTGAAGACTTTGAACGCGTCGAGCAGCCAGTTTCCACGCGATTGGAATTTCTACTTCTTCAAAAATCCGGATTATGAGAGCAAAGTGAAGGAGTGGATCGATTCGCAGAAGATCACGGGGAAGGTTTGTCGACTCGAGCTTTACCCGGAGGTTGAAGCGTTCGATCCGAAGGCGCCGAGTCCGGTTGACGATCCGGAGTTTTTCGTGCGGCAGTTGTATCGCGACTTTGCAGGACAGGAACCGCATGCGCAACTGGTCGCATCGCAAGTAGACAAGCTCAAGAATTGCAAGCCTTACGATGAGACGTGCGAGCGCGCGCATGTGGCGCTCAACATTTTTCTCGCGACGGGTTTTCACGAGCGCGGATTCTTCATACTGCGAATGTATGAGGCGGGTTTGGGACGCATGCCGGCTTACGAAGAGTTTATGGACCCGATGGCTCGTTTCAGTGCGTATCTAAACGGCCACTCGATCGGAGAGGTGCAGGATCGGTTGGCTGCTGAGCTGGCGGAGACTGAGGAGTTTAAGAAGCGGCAGAGCAGTGAAGGGTTTCGGCAACGGATCGATAGTGCTGAGATGATGCGGCTTGGTAATCGCAGCTTTGTGATCCTGCACTACTTTGGTTACCTGCGGCGCGACCCTGATGCGCGCGGTGTTAATAACTGGACCGACGCTCTGGATCGCAGTGGCGTGGCGACACAGGTCACGGAAGGCTTCATTACTTCGATTGAGTACCGCCAACGGTTCAGAAATTAGCCGCGGATAACACGGATCAAGGGACGGATTCCACAGCGGCGATCAGGGATCTTCGAACGGTCTCGGGTTGGTAGCGGGAGAGTACGTAGTCGCGGCCGCGTTGGCCCATGTTCGTGAGGAGATCTTCGTTCGAAGAAAGCTCATTCAAGGCATGCGCGAAGCTTTGATAGTCGCTGTAGACGCGTCCGGCGCCACTGTCTTTTATGTGATCCGCTAAAACTGTCGAGGCATCGTTCGCGAGTACCGGCGTGTTCTGCGCCATCGCTTCCAGAGTCACGATACTGAAACTCTCATTCGGCGACGGGCTCACGAACATCATCGCGCCTGACATCAAACGGAATTTCTCCTCCACACTCACAAATCCCCTGAACTCGATATCTTTATGCTCGGGAACCGGCATATCGTCCTTGCCTGTGATGACCAGGCGTAACGGCGATGGATGTGTCTTCTTGAAAGTCAGGAAGTAGTCAAACAGTTGCGCACAACCTTTATTCGGATCGACGCGGCCTGAGTAGAGCAAGTACGGCACCGGCATCCACTGCGGCTCGCGCACATTCGTTTCAATCGCCATCGAAACAATTCGCCCCGGCAGGTCGCCCCAGAGCTTCTGGCCCACACGCTGTTCTGCCGCAGTGAGCCAAACAAGCTGGCCCGCTCGTCGGGCTGCGTATTTGTACGCCGGAAGATACGCCGGCAGCTCGTCGTGCAGTGTTGGCGCGAAGAGCGCGCGGCCGGCGGGAATTTGTTGCAGCCCAAAGTATGTGGTCGGGTAAAGATAGGTGATGAAAATAAGGGCGCGGTAGTCACGCCAGTTCTCGTTGATGTAACGCAGCAACGGTTCCGAGTAAGGACCCTGATGGCGAATGAGGTCTTCCTGTAAGGCCACCGTCCAGTCGAGCTTTGGCACCTCGTCGTTTCTGGTCGGCACGATTGGGCCAAACTCTTCCACGAGCCGGCGGTGCAGACCAGACCAGTAACTACTGCGCCCGATAGTCACCGGAAACCTGACGAGCCTTACTTCGTCTTTCGTTTCCGTTCCCGCGGGTAACGT
>DATHTI010000481.1:0-6274 GCA_035463335.1 Pyrinomonadaceae bacterium
ACGTTGCCTGAAAAGTGGGACGCCGTGATCGAGGAGATCAAAGAGTGTCACACGAAGGGCCAGCCGGCGCTCGTCGGTACGGTTTCGGTTGAAAACTCGGAGCTGATCTCGCGCCGTTTGCTGAAAGAAAAAGTCGCGCACAACGTGCTGAACGCTAAGTATCACGAGCGCGAAGCGGAAATCGTTGCGCAGGCAGGCCGAAAGGGTTCAGTGACAATCGCCACAAACATGGCGGGTCGCGGTACAGACATTTTGCTCGGCGGCAATCCTGACTTCATGGCGCGCGAGTTTTTGAAGAAGGATGAGATCGATCCTGACGAAGCGACTGACGATCAGTGGAAAACCGCATATGCGAGTGCCAGGCGGATCGTCGAAGAAGAGCACCAGGACGTAGTAGGTCTCGGTGGGTTGCACATCATCGGCACTGAACGCCACGAATCGCGTCGTATCGACAATCAGCTTCGGGGACGCGCCGGTCGCCAGGGCGATCCTGGATCATCACGGTTCTTCCTGTCGCTCGAAGATGATTTGATGCGCATCTTCGCCGGCGATAAGGTGAAGGCGCTGATGCAACGTCTGGGCATGGAGAAAGGCGTCGCGATCGAGTCGGGCATGGTTTCGAAGCGAATTGCGGCAGCGCAGAAGTCAGTTGAAGGTCGTAACTTCGAGGCTCGTAAACACCTGCTCGAGTATGACGACGTGATGAACAAGCAGCGCGAGACGATTTATGGTCTGCGTCGTCAACTGATGGAAGAGCCGGATCAGCGCGAGTACCTGATGGGCGATCCGCCGTCGGCTGGTGTTGCTTATGATTTGTTGTCAGACCTAACGCAGCAGTATCTGAATCCGGATGTGTCACCCGACGACTGGGACGTTGATAACTACCAGATCCAGATCAAGACTATCTACGATTTGGATACCGGCAGCGAGGGCATCGATATTCCCAACATGACGTCGCAGGAAGTAGTCGACGCGATTTGGGAGCGGCTCAAGGTCAAGTACGAGACAAAGGAACAACAGATTGGCCCGGAAGCGATGCGCACTTACGAGCGCATCATCATGCTCAACATCATCGACGCGCAGTGGAAGGACCACCTGCTGTCATTGGACCACTTGAAACAAGGCATCGGCCTCGTCGGCTACGGCCAAAAGGACCCGCTGGTCGAGTACAAGAAGCAGAGTTTCGATCTCTTCCAGGAGATGCTTGATCGTATCGATACCACGACGATCCGATCGTTATTCAACTTGCAGGTAGTTTCTGAACAGGCGCCGGAGACTTTGCAGCAGCGACGTGCAGCGCGGCGGCCCGCATCGCTGCGATTCACGGGACCAAATCAGGGCGCAGCGCCGGCGGGCGAGGAAGATGGCAAGGTGAAGACAGTCGTTAGAGACCAGCCGAAAGTCGGACGCAATGAGCCTTGCCCGTGTGGTTCCGGCAAGAAGTACAAGAAGTGCCACGGCATCAATGCTTAAGTCCATTAATGGCGCATTGAGGTGAGATCAGCTTTTGACAGGATTGCAGGATTTACAAGATGAACAAGATTCATCCTGTAATTTCTGCAAATCCTGTAATCCTGTCTAACTAATATTCCTGCCTTGACTGCCGAGATCACATCCACAAACCCGGTCGTTCAAGCCATCATCAGCGGCAAGGCTCCGCAGCCCGCTCGTCTGGCCGCAGCACGCGGTCTTCTGCCGTTGCCGCAGAATGATCTGTTGGAAGTTCTGGTTGCACTTACAACCAGCGATGACGTACAGATCTCCGCTGCCGCCACGGAGACGTTGCAGGCCGAGAGCTCGGATGCTCTTCTGAGCGCGGCGTCCGATGAGGAGACTGCGCCAAACGTCCTCGCCTATCTCGCCACTCGAGCAGACGGAACATCGCAGCTCTACGAAGCAACGATCCTCAACACGCAAACTCCCGCTCACGCCCTCGCCAAGCTGGCGGCTACAACGCCGCATACCTCGCTTCTCGAGCTCATCACGATCAATCAACAACGGCTCGTTCGTTCGCCTGAGATCATCGACGCGATCCTCAGTAATCCGGTGTGCAGCGGCGAAGCTGAAAGACGTGCCCGCGAGACGCGCAAGGAGTTCTTCGAAAAAGAACGCGGCGCACGCCAGATCGCCGACGAGTTAAGAGCGCGCGGCCAGACTGCGGCGGCTGAGTTTTTCGAAACAGCAGAATTGACCACGGTCGCCGGCGAGCTCAGTGTTGAAGATGCGTGGCTCATCGCGCAGCACATCGAAGTCTCGGATGCGGATCTCGACGACTCATGGCTGCCGGCCGAGCGTTATGAAGAGCTGATGACCGAATCGGTGACGGAAGCCGCGGCCAACGCGCAACGTGTCATCGACAGTGAACGGCTCGAAGCTGGCGAGGTCAGCACCGAGCGCGTTTCACTCATTCGTCGCATCATGTTCATGAACACGAAGGATCGGATGAAGCTGGCAATGAAGGGTGACCGCGAAGCTCGCGGTATTCTGATCCGCGATTCGAATAAAGTGGTCTGTTCGGCTGTTGTTAAGAACCCGCGAATTACGGAACAGGAAATCGAGAACATCGCTGCGATGAGAACAGTTGCGGATGAGGTGCTTCGTCTTATTGCGATGAACCGTTCGTGGATACGCTCTTACATCATCATTCATAACCTCGCGAGAAATCCCCGTACGCCGATACCCACGGCCATGAACATCCTGCCGCGCATCCGGACCAAAGACTTGCAGGCCCTTCAGCAGAACCGAAATGTTTCCGAGGCTGTGCGGCGCCAGGCCTATCGACTGTCGCAGACGCGCGCCGGGGAATAATTTCCGGCACTTTTGTAGTACGCGGACGGCAGCAAAAGGCCATGTTTTCTGTGGTGAAAGTAAGATTTCTAACCACAACGAGCCGAATCTGTCACGAGAATTTTTCGAAAATGTTTTATTTTGTCCTTGACAGTCACACTTTGTTCGTATAATTTCGCACACAACAAATAGCAAGGGTTGTTGGATGGTTTGAAGCAGAGTGCGGCGTTTATTTATTTTTTGCACTTATCCCCGCTAACGCGCCGCCCGTCAGAATCGTGCAGTTTGGCGATTCTCATGCATTTCAGCCACCCTGTTTGCCCGAACCTACCCGTTACGCTTTTGCCCCGCCGGTTCCCAAAGAACAGGCGGGGCGCCCCTCTTTAAAAGCCCATAATGTGTTAACGGATCTCGGTCGTAATTGTAGGGGTGGCCCTCTGTGGCCACCCCAGCGTGATGCCTTTGAGTCGCTGCCAATAACGCTTGGGGTGGCCACGGAGGCCCCCCTACAGTTGCTTCTGCAAGGTCGTTATAGATTCAGCGGCTTCGGCTGGTGGCTGTTCGGTTGGAGGAGTTTGGCCACACATGCGGGCGAAGAGTTGTTCGTATTCGTCTACGACGTTGTCCCAGGCGTAGTGAGTTTGAATCCGGTGCTGGGCGCGGTTTCTGTAGGCCTGGACCAGCGAGCCATCGCGCAGCACGCGCTGTAACTTCTCAGCCAAATCAAACTCGTCGATGTATGGAACACCAGCGTCGCCGACAACCTCAATGTTCTCAGGTGTGGCGAGCGTGAGGACGCAGTTTCCATATCCCATCGCTTCCAGCAGCGCCGGATGCGTTCCACCTACCTCAGTCGCGTGGACATAGCAGTAAGCATTCTGCTGAAGCGCACGGTAATCCTGACCAAAAACAAAACCCGTGAAGATGATCCTCTTATCGCCGCGTGCGCTCGCCTTCAAACTGTTGATGTACTGCTCAGCGTAAGGCGCATCGCCGACAATCAATAAACGGTAAGCAGTTCGAACCTTTTTGAAAGCCTCGATGACGAGGTGAGCATTGTTTTCCGGCTCGAGCCGCGACACGTATAAAACGTACCGGTTCGGCTCCACCCGCCACTTGCGCACCGCCGCGCGATCCGGTCGCCGCTCGACTTCACTCCCGTACGCGATCATTGTCGAAGGCGCATTGTGACGCGCGAGGTAGTAGTCTTGAATCACCTGCGCATCGGTCACCATCTCGTTTGGCAACAAAGTCGAGAGATACTCAGCAAGACGATAATACCGGCGCCCGAGCCAGCCCCATTTTTTACGTTTGTGCTCGAGCCCATCGACATTGATCGCCACAGGCGTTCCAGTAAGCCGCAGGATCGGGCTAAATGGAGCGTTGGCGCAATTGCAAATAAGTGCAGCGTCGTATCGTGCGGAAACCGCGTCAATCGCGGACAGAAAAGTGTGAACGACCGTGTCGAAATACTTGTGCCTGATGGTCGGCAACACTTTGAGCTTGACGCCGTGATACTTCAACTGCCGCGGTGAAACGTAGTGTGCGCGGCAATAGACTGTGACGTCGTGACCACGCGCCACCAGTCGTGTCGCAAGATGTTCCGCGAACGTTTCGAACCCGCCGTAGCTGGCCGGAATTCCTCGCGTACCTAGAATCGCAATCCGCATCTCAGATTAGGAGGTTACAGGTACCCGTGCGACTTCTTCATAAACCGCCAGGGTTTTACGTGCAGTCTCTCGCCAGTTGAACTCGTTGGCTCGTTCCTGTCCTTTAACGCTTAAGCTTTCGCGAAGTGCCGGATCGTTTACAACTTTCTTAATGGCACCCGCAATCGCTTCAACGTCGAATGGATCAACAGTCAGGGCCGCATCTCCTACAACTTCGGGCAAACTGGTCCTATTGCCGACAATCACCGCAGCGCCACACTTCATTGCCTCGAGCGGTGGAAGCCCGAACCCTTCGAAGTATGACGGGTAAACGAAGCATAATGCCCCGGAGTAAAGCGCAGGGAGGTCCCTTTCCGGAACATATCCTGTCAAAACTACCACATCTTTCACGTTTGTCTCGTCGAGTGCGCGCAAGGTCTCGTCATAAAGCCAGGCGCACTTTCCGACGAGGACGAGTTTAGGCAGCTTATCCGCTGAACAACTTTCTCGCAATGAGGCATACGCTCTAACGAGCCGGGCCAGGTTCTTGCGAGGTTGAATAGAACCGACTGACAAAATGTAGTCACCGTGTATCCCGTAATTGTGTCGCACCCGTTGCAGTTCCCTGTTGTCCGTTATTGGACCAAAATGCTCGGGCGCCGCGAGTGGTATGGCAGTGACGCGATGAGGCGTAATGCCGTACGTTTCGATTATATCGCGACGCGTGTGTTCTGAGAGCGAAAGAATTCGTGCGGCATGACGGGCAGAATGCCTTACGGTCAATCGCAATTGTGTCCGGCTGCGACGGCTGAATGTCTGCGGCAGATGCTCAAACGAGAGATCATGAATGCTTACAACGACGGGACACGGGCAAAACGGCGGCGCTGTAAACTGAACGTGCAGGACATCAACAGGATTTTTGCGGAGCTCAGCGCTGAGCGTAAGCGGGATTCTGATTAAGGGTGTGTGGGGAAGTGTTGAGCGAACTTTGAAGTTGGGCCAACGACTGCTGAAGCGCTCGCGGGCTTCATTTGTAGTGACGTAGATCGTGTACTGGTTAAAGCTGTCGATCGCTGCCAGCGCCTCGATGAGATTGACGGCATAGCTTTCATTGCCACCGAGTTTCGTGCCGACAGTGTGAGCATCGATTGCGATCCGCACTTTGCCTCAAAAATTTTCAGCCGCAAAACGCACAAAAAGCACAAAACGAAATGAAGATGTTTCTGTGCTTTTTGTGCCTTTGTGGCTAAGTTATTTCTTGCCGGCCGCGGAAGCCTGAGCATCGTCGCCGTGTCCGCGCGTGTCGCGCTCACGGATACGTGCGGCCTTGCCGCGCAATCCACGCAGGTAGTAAAGCTTGGCGCGCCTGACGCGACCGCGCTTTACGAGATCGATGTGGTCGATGATCGTTGCGTGAAGCGGGAAAATTCTCTCGACGCCGACGCCAAAACTCGTCTTCCGCACTGTGATCGTTTCGCGCGCACCGCCGTGTTTGCGTGCAATCACAACACCTTCAAAAACCTGCAATCGCTCTTTGGTCTCGGATTCCTTAATCCGCACGTGAACACGGACCGTATCGCCTGGCTGAAACTGTGGAATATTACTACGCAACTGCGTATCTTCAATTTTGTCCAATCGATTCATTGCTCGATGCTCCTTAAAATCCGCTTTATTCTTTCAGCAAGTCAGGACGCTTACGCCTTGTTTTCGCGATTGCTGCTTCCTTGCGCCAACGCTCAATCTCTGCGTGATTGCCGCTCAACAATACTTCCGGCACTTTCATTCCCCTGAACTCGGGCGGCCGCGTGTATTGCGGGTGGTCCAACAAACCTTCCGAG
>DATHTI010000482.1:0-2331 GCA_035463335.1 Pyrinomonadaceae bacterium
GGCGGATTCGGCGGTGGCGGCTTTGGCGGCGGCGGTGGTGGTGGATTTGGCGGTGGTTTCGGTGGAGGCGGTGACTTTGGTGGCGGAGGTTCGGGCGGCAGTTGGTAATGCGTCACCAATCCGTAGTTAAGTTATGGTCAAAACTATAGTACAGGAAGCTCTCAACGGACTCGTCGAGGATCTACGTGCAACACACGGAGCGAACCTCGCCTCGGTCGTGCTCTACGGCTCGGCGGCGGCGGGCGATCACATCGAGCTGCGCTCCGACTACAACATTCTGATCGCCCTGAACCGCATCACGCCGGAAGATCTGCGCCAGGCGCAGGCGCCGATGCGTGAGTGGCAGCGGTTGGGCCATCCACTGCCTGTCTACTTCACAGTCGAAGAGCTCTCCGATGCGGCCGACGTATTTCCGATCGAGTTTCACCAGATGGCAAACGCGCGCGTTGTCCTTTACGGTCACGATCCTTTCGAGTATGCAAAACTCTCGGATGCAAACCTGCGCCACCAGGCGGAGTATGAGCTGAGAAGCAAGTTGATTCAGTTGCGTCGTCTATATATCCCCGCGTCGGTTTCAGTCGAGAAGTTGTGCGACTTGATGCGTGATAGCCTGTCGAGTTTCGCAGCGCTCTTCCGCGCCGTGCTGATGTTGCATGGTCACGAAGCGCCGGTTGCGAAACCTGACGTTGTGCGCGCGACGGCGCGACTTTTGCACCTTGACCCGGCACCCTTTGAACGAATTTTTCAATTTCGCGCAAGCGATCGTCTTCCCTCGTCAGAAAAAGAAGCGAACGATCTTTTCGGAGCTTACCTGTTCCAGATAGAGCAGGTAGTTGAATCAGTGGACCAGCTTGGAACGTAACTTTTACACATGGGAGATTTAAGATGAAGACGCGAAGATTAGTATTGCTTGTCGGCCTTGTGCTGATTGCTTTTGCTGCGAGCGGCTGCGGTTACAACACCCTGACAACGAAGCAACAGGACGTTAAGGCAAAATGGGCCGGTGTTGAGACACAACTGCAACGACGCGGCGACCTATTAAACAATCTGGTTGAAACGGCAAAGATGGCTGGCATTCAGGAGCAGGAAGTTTTTGGCCAGATTGCCGAAGCGCGTTCGCGACTGCTCAATGCGCAGAACCAGGCTCCGCAAGGTGAGGGCGGCGACAAGTCACCGGAACAGAAACAAGCGGTTATCGACGCTGCGAACAGTTTCGGCGGCACCATCGGTCGTTTGCTGGTGCTTCAGGAAAATTATCCAGTTCTGAGATCGAATGAGAACTTTTTGAAGTTACAGGACGAGATTGCCGGCACTGAGAACCGCATAGCAACTGCTCGCAACGACTACAACACAAGCGTGCAGGACTACAACACTACGCGCGCGCGATTTCCGACGGTGATTTCAGCGAAGCTTTTCGGATTCAAGGAGGAGCCGTGGTTCAAGGCTGACGAAGCGGCGAAGCAGGTACCGCAGATCAATGCGAACTCGCTGCGGCGAGATTCGAATACTAAGTAGAGAGCAATTTAGACTCGTCAAAGAACAAGTCAGGAAGGGTGGCTTGCCCCCGCTGCTGCTTGGATTCAACGAGCGGGGGCAAGCCACCCTTCCTGACTTGTTCTATTCTGTGTAGTTCTATTTTATGTGCTTTTTGTGCCTTTTTGCGGCTAAAAACCTCTTGAGCTACACATCGCGCAGTGATCACACGGCTTACCACCCGGTTCCATGCTGCACTGCTTTTCGTTTTGGAAGAAGTCGACGAGCTCAGAAACCGTCGCTTCTTCCACTCCGAAACGATCCAAACTCGGATGCCACGGTGAATGCACACGCGGAGCGGCGCTCCCCACCTTCGCCTCGATCTGGACCAGGCGGTTCTGCAACTCATCGAGACTCGCACGCACTGCCGCCAATTCCGAAGCCACATCAGACGACGCAGCAGCAGGAGTCGCACCCGCTGCCACGCGCCGCGCGATCCTCTCCGCCATCAATCTCGCTTGGTCTTCCATCTACGTTAATAGATCGATCCGATCGACAACCCCAACGATCGCTGAATCGATCGCAGCGCCCGCCTCGCCGGTAGCGGCAGTCGACGCGCTCCATCCTTCCTGAACAATCAACACCGTATCACCAATACCCGCATCAACCGAATCGAGCGCGAGCGTCGAATAGCTCGTGTCTTCACCTTCCGGCGTGATCTGCTGGCACATCATCACACGCGCATTCTCATAACGCCGGTTCTTCTGCGTCGCCACGATGTTTCCAACTACGCGTGCGAGAATCATGTGGTTACGTGCTGCTCCGAATCAACGATCCCCACGATCGTGCAATCAGTCG
>DATHTI010000483.1:0-25208 GCA_035463335.1 Pyrinomonadaceae bacterium
CTCATCATGATCAAAAACGCCACTGCGAACCTTTGTGACAACGTGTGCAGACGGAGAAATCGTCGCCGCCGAATGCTCTTTGCCCGTTGTGACAGCTTGCGCAACTGAACGCGCGGGCCGGCGCATGATGATTCAGCGGCAAAGGCGCTGAAACTTGCCGTCCTCTCGGCGCACCAGCCCGCACCTGGTGACATGCCGCACAATTCAACTTCTCAGACGCATCATGACTTGCATGACTGAACCCCACCCGATACGCCGGCGCTTGCTCTGAGGTGCGAACCAACCGTCCAAGCTGGTGACACGTGCCGCACGAAGAGATGTTGCGCCCATTTGCCTGCGCACCCGGCGTGTGACAGCTAAAACACGTGATATGAGCATTTAGCCGCGACGGAATCGTGAGCCCAACGCCGTTACGATTTCGTCGATGACAAGTCGCACACGCTGCTCCACGGTGCTTCGCGTGATCGAACCTCGCATCAAAGCTGCGCAACGGTGGAAACGCTTTGACCTTTCCAGTCTGAGCGTCTGTGTGACAGATCGTGCAGATCGCGCTCGCCTGATTTGAAAACTCCTGCGCATGACAACCGGTGCAAGGCGCGTGTGCCGCTTTGCCCGGCAACGCCGGTTGCGGTGAATTATTTTCACGACGATGACACAGCAAACACGGAAGTCGCGCGTGATTGCGATCCTCATGTTTGAATTTGGAGTAGTCAGTTGCAGTCTGCACTACCGCATGCGCGAAAACTCTTTGCAGACTTGCACGTTTTTCCGAGGCGGCTGGTTTATGACACGTATCGCAGTTTGGCGGCAGCGGCGCGAGCTCACTCTCCTGGTTATGACACACGAAACAGTTCGCGTGCGTGAGCGAGCGCGGCTTGCTATCCGGCTCTTTGCTCTCGTGGCAGTCGATGCACTCCACATCCGGGTGCTTGTCATGCGGGAAAGAGACGTGAAACTCCGAGACAAAGCCCACGGCCTTCTTGCCCAGACTCGGAAAAAGGTGGCGCGACGTGTCCAACGGCGTCGCTTTGACGTGGCAGTTCATGCAGATCTTTGGGGCCGGTCGCTCACGCGCGAAGAACTGCTGGCGATGGCAATTCAAACACGATGCGTGTTCCGGAAACTCAGCGACGTCAGGAAATGCTGCGTCGCCTTTGCGCACTTCTTTCCAGTTTTTAGTCGGAAATTTGTGGCATGAAGCACATGCGAGTTTTTCTTTGCCAACGTGAGTGGTGTGAGAGAAGTCTGAATAATTTGTGCGCGTTTGTGCCAGGGCGAGACTCATCACCACAAATGTTAAGACTTTTAACACGCGTGCAGGTTTTCAGGATTATTCTTTACGGCCGAAGTAGAAGCGCAACGACGTGTAAGGCAGGTGCGCATGATAGTTCTGCGGCCGTGGTCCAACTATCGGGCTCTCGTTGTAGTTGTAATACTGGTAGCCGACGTTCCAGTCGAGCCGGTCGTGCAGCTTGAGCGCCAGCCGCGCTTCCGGCGATTGATAACTCATCGGATAAGACGCGATCAGCGTCCCCGGATTGCCTGTCGGAGCCGCCACCCGGTTTCCCTGGCCGTTGTCTTTATTGATTCGGTAGGCCGTAAACAGCGTGGCCCGTGGAGCAATTCGCGCCACCGACTCTACGTAGAAGAAATTGTTCCTCATGATGTAGAGACTGTTGCCCAGCGGATGCCGTACGCCGTTGAAGAAGTAATCGACAATCGCCTTGCTGTTTACCCAATGGTAGTTGTAGCCCGCGCTGACCGAGAACCTCGAGGTGGTGGTCCAATCAAATGACGACGTAAAGATGCGCGATTTTACGTTGACTCCGAAATCCTCGATCGAAACACCGGCAATCTCGGAAGGGTTCGAGTTGTCTTTCGTGATCACCGCGAGATTGAAAGCGACTCGCGAGCTCGGCTTGTACCGGCTCTTCGCACGAACGTTGGTGTAGTTGTAATTTCCAATGCGCGAAAACACGTTGTCTGCCGTGCCATGCTCGGCGTCGAAGTAGATGGTCCATTCACTAAGCGGCCGCGCCTTGAAACCACCCAGCACCGCATGCGTGTTGTTGTGTTCTGTAAGGCTGACTGGCGCGAGCGGCGTTGGTGAGTTGGAGCCGAGATTGAAGCCGCTGATGGCCTCTTCGACGCGGCGTTGTGCGTAGCGATAACCCAGGTGAATCGAGTAGCGCGGATTGAACTGGAAGTCGCCTTCGATCGTGTTTTGGATCTTTCGATACTCGGTATTGGTGAACACGTCGCGATTGTTGATCGCGATCGTATCGGTCCTCGTGCCGCGCGTGAGTGAAAAGAAGTCGCTGAAAAGCGCGGAGCCGTTGATCTCGAATGTTTCAACTCTGAACGTGTTTGAGATTCGTAACTTGTCCGTGGGCATAAACGTCAGGCCCAGATCGCCGAGCCAGCTCGGTCGTTCCGTGTCGCCCGTCAGATTGTAGAGGCCGAGGTTCAGAATGTTTGGAGTCGCCGCAGGCGGGGTCGTGGGGAATCCGGTGATGCGCGGGTTCCAGTTTCGACCGGTGAAGCTTTCAGCAAACAAGTAGTTCTGCTCGGCTTTGCTGTAAATGATGCGACCGGTAACGTCGAGTTTCTTCGCGATGAGCGTTTGCAAACTAAAACGCGTGTAGTTGACACTGCCGCGCGCCGGCTCGTTGCGATCGAAACTGGTCAAACTCGCTGCCGTCGGGTTGAGATTTATTCCGGGCGTGGCTCCGAGATCGATCACGCTGTCGTCGCGAAAGCGACGGAATCCCTGCAGGAACGAAAAGTTCAACGGCCCGAGTTTGCCGTCAGCGCCCACGCGGAAGTCGTTAGCGCGTGATCTAAGCTGCGACAAAAAGATGAATTCATTTCCGCCGGCGTGGTAGTTCGTGAACGCTGGTCCACTGTAGCGTTCGGGTGAGTAACCCACATTGAAACGAATGCGTTGATTCTTCGGCAGGAGAGTGAGATCGAAGTCTCCTAAGTTTACTCTCGTGTCGTAGCCGTGCTCGCCCGTCGTCAGCCTGGGCGGCACACTAAACTGCGCCGGACTGAATACCCAGTTTGGATTGGCGAAGTTGTTGAGGAAGCGAAAGTATTTAAAGCGACGATAAGTTGCGTCGAAACGATACCATTCCGGTTGTTCGACGCTCACGCGCAGATTGCCCTGCGGATCGGCGCCCCAGCCGGTTGAGTTAACCAGAAAGGTCTCGAAGAGCGATCCTTTGCCGTCGCTCGAGCGAAGTAAGAAAGAGCTGTCGAAGAGTCGCGGGCCGGCCTTGTAGTTCAAATCGCTTTGATACTTGTTGAGATCTCCGTCAACACTAAGTCCGCGGTATCCAAACTCCACACTACCGACGGCCGTGTAGTCTCCCGTCTTTTCACCAGACTCGATTGGCGTATCCGGTGAATCAGACTTCGCAGGCGAAGGTGACGGTTGTTGCGCAACTACACTTATCGTCAAAAGACTCAAACAAAAAATGGCTCGACTCAGTGGCCGCGAAAACATTTTGTGCATTTTGTGCCTCTTTGTAGCTGCGAAACCGATCAGCGGAAAAAGACCGGGCTCGTTCGAGACCCGTGGATCTTGATATGGCAATTCGTGCAATTCGCGTATTGCGCGTTCAGGTTGTGCTGCGGGCCGGCGGGTTCCTCCGCACCGACACCGTGCGCCACGCTGTGGCAGGTCAAACAGAGCTGGGCCACGCGGCTCGTAATCAGTAAGCGCGGGTTGGATGATCCGTGCGGCGTGTGACACGCGATACAGCCGTCAGTCTTAACCGGCGCATGCTCGTAAACAAATGGACCTTGTTTGTCGGCGTGACACTTGATGCAGGCAGCATCGACGCCCGTGGCCAACCGTGTTTGTTTCAGCTCAAATCCGCCGTGCGGGTTGTGGCAATCGCTGCACTTCATCGCGCCTTCCAGCACTTTGTGATGGAACGGCAGGTTGAACTGGTGTTTTGTTTCGCTATGACAACTCAGGCAAAGCTGGGGCTCGCTTTTTCGGAGCAGCTTCAGATCGGGCAAGCCAGGCTTCTGCGCATTTGCCGGTGAGACAAAGACGTTCGAAGCTGCCAGTTGCCGTCCGGTTGGTGGCGAATGGGTCGAGTGACAGTCAGTGCAACCGATGTCGTTGCGCCAGTGCTCGCCGCGGCGGAAGTTGTTGTGTTCCTCGCGACCGGCGTGACAGCTTAAACACGTCTCCGAGGCTTCTTTCGACGACTTGTTCTTGAACGAGATGATCTTCTTCGGATCGCCTTCCTCAATGTGGGCTTTGCCTGGACCATGACACGACTCGCAACCCGTCACCTTCTCTTTCCAACTGGCTAGTTTCGTGATCTGAGCGTGGGAAGTGTGTGAGAAGTTTTTAAACTGATCTTCGTGGCAGTCTTTACACGTGTCGCTGCCGACGTAATCCTCTGACTTGATCTTCGCGAGCTCGGTTGGGCTGATCTGCGCGGATTGAGAGGAATTGTCGTAGCTGAGCCAACCGATAGCGGTTGCAAGTACGCCACAGATCAGGAGTGCTTTGAAGAATCTACTCATCTCTAGCCCCCAGCTTTTGATTGTTCGCGATTGACGGACCCCAAGGACGCCGAACATTCTAGGTTTTCTGCCGTTGGTGAAGATGTGACGAGCGTCACATCTCAACCATCGGCAATTTTCTGCAAGGCGGCGTGATCGGAGATCAGGATGCTGCCGGGTGTCACATGAATGATCCGGCGTCTGTTAAGACTGGCAAGCAAGCGCGTGACTGTCTCGCGCGAGGAGCAGATCATGTGTGCGATCTGTTCGTGCGTAAAACTCTTTGTAATCTGGCGTGGCTGGTTTCTCGAGGATTGCACACTCAGCTCGAGCAACAATTTTGCCAGCTTCGCGTTGGCAGTTTGGGGAAGCACCAGCGACCTGGCGCGCTCCGTCAGCGCAGCTATCTCGCGGCTCAATAGCTGCGCTATTGCGCGAGCGGCCGGCTGATTTTTTTCCATGAGATCGACGAGGGCTGCGCGGGGGATGAAATCTGTGCGGCACGGTTCGATAGTTTTGATAGTTGTGTTGTAGCACGCATTCCGGAGCACAGAATTCAACCCCAGCACATCGCCCCCTTGCGCAATCCGTAGAATCACCATTCGTCCTTCACTCGACGATATAGACTCCGTGGCCCTGCCCGAGCGCAATATGAAGATGCCGCGCGCGGGTTCTCCTTCTGCAAACAGGACCTTGCCGCGCGGGTTGAGTAAACTCAGGTTGCCGGTATCGGAAGAGTGAATGGCCTGAAGGAGCGATCGGAAATCTGCTGGTCTGCCCATCGCCAGCTCCACTCCCTCATCAGTTTCCTGTTGTTGCGCGCTCGGCATTTGTGGGACCTCGGCTGAAATATCAGCCAGCCTCCGTAAGCGCAATGCTTATGCCAACGGAAAAGTGAGTTATTGAGGCATTTTCTGTCGCGCTTCGCGGAATATTCCGCAGGCCAGGGTGTTCGTGCGGAAGATTCCTCAGCCACAAAAAGGCACAAAAAGCACATAAGCTGAAATGAGAAAGGCGCTCAATGCAACTGGACGCCTTCTTGTTCAGCTTATGTGCTTTTTGTGCCTTTTTGTGGCTAATAATTCTAAGTGAGGTGTTGGTGGAAGAGTTTGGCGGTGGCTTCGAGGAAGTCGTAGGAGGTGATGATGCCGACCAGTTGATCGCCATCGACCACCGGCAGGCAGCCGACGCGATTGCTGCGCATCAGCGCCATCGCTTCCAACGACGATGTCGACGGCGAGACGGTGACCGGATTGTTGACCATGATCTCGCGCACCGTAGTTGATTTCGTATTGCTAATCATCATGCGAAGCAAACCACGATGAGTTACCAAACCCACCAGCCGGCCCTCCTGATCTTCAACCGGCACGTGCCTGATGTGTCGCCAGTCCATCACACTCGCGGCGAGATCGATCAGATCATCCGGCCGCACGGTGAAAACATCTGTCGACATGAACTGCCCGACCGTACGATAACTGTGTTCCCAGTCTTCAGAATGCGGTTCTTCGTTCACAGGCCAGCAGTGGACGGGCTCACCTTGCTTCTGGTTTGCCAGAATCTCGGCAGTCAATTTT
The DNA here is from genome assembly GCA_035463335.1 of Pyrinomonadaceae bacterium. Lineage (GTDB taxonomy): Bacteria > Acidobacteriota > Blastocatellia > Pyrinomonadales > Pyrinomonadaceae > PSRF01. The sequence continues at coordinate 6,102 of DATHTI010000483.1, forward strand.
CTTTGGGTAGCATCTTTCGAAGCTGCGCTTCCAGTCGCGGAGAGTGATTTCATTATCCAGCGCGCTCCGGTTTGCCCGCTGCGCGCCCGTTCCTCGATGATGCCGAGATACTTATCGATGTCGCCGCTCGCTACGCGCGCATTAATCAAACCCTGGCGCGCCAGCGGAAGCAGTTGGTCCAGGATGAGTACGGCCGCGTTATGGCTCTGCCCGTCGATCCACTGAAATTGTGCATCCAGCCCATGTCTCGCGGCGCGGAAGAAGTTTAACTTCGCATCGTCGAAGGCCATCTGCGTCGCAATCTCGCCGTATATTTGTGGCAGCGCGACCATCAACCCCGTAAAGAAAGCCGCATTGGCAATTTCGTCGACGATCGTTGGACCAGACGGGAGCGCGCGATTCTCGATGCGCAGGTGTGGTACACCGTTATACACGCCATAACAAGCTCGATTCCACCGCCAGACAGTACCGTTGTGCATTCGCAAGGCTGAAAGTGAAGGCGTTTCACCACGCGCTAACAGGTCAAATGGATTTTCATCCGGTTGCGTGATCATGATCGGACGAAAGCGCGTGATCTGGTCGTGAAAGAGCTCGATGACTGAGTGTTGCAGCCACCGATCGCCAAAACTGACACGCGTCGGCTGGTTGCGCGCCAGTTGCGGACGCGAGCGCTCGTCCGTTGAATGTTGAAACAGGGCCACGCGTGTTTCCTGCCACAAGCGTTGTCCGAACAAGAGCGGGGAATTGACTGCAACAGCCAACACGGGCGCGGTTATCGCCTGCGCCACGTTGTAATGATTCGCGAACTCTTTGGCGTTACTTTGAAAATGGACCTGAAAACTCGTGTTGCACGACTCCATCATGATGTTGTCATGCGTCAGTTGCAGCTCGTCCAGTCCTTTGATGTGAATTGAAAGCGGGCCGCCACGCATCCTGATCACGCCGCGATCCAATTCGTGATAACGCGAGACAGGCGTGAGGTTGTCGAGCGTCAAATCCGACTTTTGCAGGGTCGGCAGAATGCCGGAGAGAAGAACATCTGCGTTCTGAGTCGCAGCACTGTTGCGCGCGAGCTCGATCACTTCCGTGAGCTCCTGTTCCATACGAGTGAAACAGTTGCTCTCCAGCGCCAGCGGCGTGAGGTTGGCTTCCAGGTTGAACCGGGCGACCTCGGTTGTCAGCCGTGGATCGTTAGCTTGTTTCAGTACTTCAAGTGAAACTGCGGCCGGCCGTAAGTAGCGATCGACGAGAAACATCTCCTGCTCCGCACCGATGCGTCTGGCACCGCTCTCGACGTAACCATGTTCGAGCATGAACGCGAGTGCGCGCAGGTCTTCGAGAAGTGCTTTCATGAAGGCTTGCGCCTTCTTCTCATCTACGTGTTGTTCGACTTGATGTTCGCCCATGTTCTGTTGATAGCAAATCATTAGACACGATTTCAGGATTCACAAGATTTGCCGGTCGCAACGGACGCGCAACCAGCACCGGACAAGGCGCCTGCCGCAGCACGCGATCCACGTTGGAGCCAAACAAAGCACGCATTCCGAAACCCGCTCCGTGCGCGCCGACGCTAATCAAATTGATCTCATTCTTCTCGGCATAATTCAGGATCTCGCGATACGGATGACCTTCACTGACCGCCGTTTTGACTTCGCACCAGAGATGAACTTCAGCCGGCACAACTCGTTGCAAGCGCCGGGCGGCGGTGTGGTAGGCGGATTCGCCTTTCGGCGGATACCACGCGATTTCGGGCTCACTAACCGAGCGCGGCGGCAAAACGTGAAGCAAGTGCAATTCGGCCTGGTGCTCCTGTGCAATCGACAACCCATACTTCAACGCCAGCTCCGCATAATCGGAGAAGTCATAGGCGACCAGCACACGTTCTATATTTACCGTCAGCTCATTACCGACATATTCCTGCTCGTCATTGTGCATAACCAGCACCGGGCAGGGAGCACTCCGGCAAACTGATTCCGCGGTCGAGCCTAACAGAGCCGCACGATGAGGACGACGCCTCGATCGCATCACTATCAGATCGACCGCCTCAAGCTGTGCCTTCATCATGATTGCCTCGCCGATGTCGCCGGCGTTCGCAACGATCAAACGCGCGTTGGCAGGATCGGTGTGTTCCAGCACAGAGGCTTTCAGCTTTTCTTCGCCATCGAGCTCCGGCGTGCAGTGGAAGAAAATCAATTCAGCTCCATGCGCACGCGCGAGCGCGGTGGCATAGCGCATAGCTTTTCCGGAGTGGGGCGACAAGTCAGTCGGACAAAGAATTCGTTTGATATCAATCATGGTCTAATCGCCACCTTCATTACCCCGTCCAGTCGCTCACCAAACAGATCGTAAGCTTGTCCGATGTTGTCCAAAGTAAAAGTGTGGGTGAGCAGCGGTGTGAGATCGACGCGACCGCGGCGCACAATCTCCATCAGCCTGCGCATGCGCTCTTTGCCACCCGGACAAAGTGTTGTCACGATGCGATGATCACCAATGCCGGCAGCGAATGCCTCATACGGAATCGCAAGCTTGCCGGAGTAAACACCGAGGCTCGAAAGTGTCCCGGCTGGTCTCAAGCTCCGCAGCGCGCTCTCGAATGTCTGTTGTGTGCCGAGTGCTTCGATACTAACGTCCGCGCCACCACCAGTCAGACGTTTCACTTCTGCCACAACATCAACGTCCCGGTAGTCGAGAGTGACATCCGCGCCCATGCGTTTCGACATCGCCAGTCGATGCTCATCGCCATCGACGCCGATGATCAGACCGGCTCCCATGAGCTTTGCGCCCGCCGTCGCACACAAGCCAATCGGACCCTGGGCAAATACGACAACTGAGTCGCCTATCTTTATTCCAGCCGATTCGGCGCCACTGAAGCCGGTCGAAGCAATGTCGGCAAGCAGGACCACCTGTTCGTCCGTAAGCTCGTCAGGGATCTTCGCGAGGTTCGCCTGCGCAAAAGGTACCTTGAGATATTCAGCCTGAGCGCCGTTGATAGTGTTGCCGAAGCGCCAGCCGCCCAGTGCTTCGTATCCTTCACCACGACCACATTGTGACGAGTGAGCTGATAAGCAGGCGCGACATTGACCGCAAGGCGTGATCGCTCCGACGAGTACGCGATCGCCGATCTGGTAGCCGGAAACACCTTCGCCGAGCTCCTCGATCACTCCGACTGGTTCATGACCAATCACCAATCCGGGCGCGACCGGATATTCACCCCGGACAATGTGAAGATCGGTTCCGCAAATGGTCGTGAGCGTCACGCGAATAACCGCTTCGCCCACGCCCGCACGTGGCTTGTCTACTTCTTCGACGCGGATGTTGTTCTTGCCGTGAAAAACGTTTGCCTTCATTTTGATCACACCTCCTGGACCATCATCAATGTAAGGTCGGTTCAGCTTCACCGTGGCCGTAAGAGCCCGACATCAAGCGATCGAGTGCGTCATCGATCTTACGCAAACGCGCCTGCATTATCAGGCGGCGTTCTGCTGTTTCTTCTTTGAGCAGGGCCTCGCAGATCTCCTCGCGCTCGCCGTGCAGGCGGTTCCATACAAATCCTTGTTTTCCGCCGATGGGGATTTCCAGTAAGTGAATAGTGCGTTCTTCGCGCATGATTTGCCTCCTTAACAATCGAACTATGAATACGAAACCTGCCAATACTTTTCCTGGACCCTTTTGGCCCAACTCCAGAAACGACTTTGCCTGACTGTGGCCGGCCCATCTGTCAAAAGATCTTTATGCAGGTAAAGGCTGTCGCTCCCAATCTCATCGATCACGAATCTCATCTCGTGCTGGTAACGTGTGACGGGTGCGCGTCCTTCAATCTCGGCCGCAAGGTTCGCAGCCGCAACCTCGGCCTGGCGGACGGCCATATGGCCCATCTTCGGTCCGTCGAAGTTAGCGCAGTCGCCAACTGCGTAAATCCGCTCCTGGCCGGCAACACGCATTGCCGAATCGACGTGGATGTAGCCGTCTTCGTTTGTGATCCCGAGATATGAGGCTGCCGGAGAACCGCAAAACGGCGGCACCAGCATGAGCAGGTTGAAATCGATCTTCTCTCCACTCTTTGTGATCGCTGAGTCGTGCGTCAGTGATTCAATCTGTAGATTGGGCAGGAATTCTATTTGATGTGCTGCGAGAGATTTTCTAATCGCGGCAGCGGCTGCCACATCTCCAAGCTCTAAGTCGAGCGTAGTGGGACTAACGACAGTTATTTTGACGCGCTCGCGGTCGCCCTTCTCCTCGAGCCGGCGCGCCAGAGCGAAGGCGCTTTCGTACACCGGCACCGGCAAGCGGGCGCCAGGACACTGGCCGAACACTGCTCTACCGGCATGAAAGTTCCTGACTGCTTTTCCAAAACTGATTGCCTTATCGACATTCAGGAGATGATGAGCGTGTTCGTAGAATCCAATGACGCGCTCAGTGGCGAGGCGCCGTCCGAGAGCGAATACGAGGTAGTCGTAAGGAAGCTTTCCTTCGACCTGGCCGTGCGCGATCGTGACATTGCGTTCGAAAGGATCGATGTGGGCAACTTCGGCTTCGATGAAGTTGATGCGCCGGTTCAGCAGTGTGCGTCTCAAATCGAATGAGACGTCGGGCGGCTCGGCTTTTCCAAAAGCGAGCCGCACCAGTGCTGGATAAAAAACAAACTGCCGGCTGCGCGACACGAGCGTAATCTGATGTTCGTCGCCGAGTTGCTCGGCGAGACGCTCCGCGGCTACCACGCCACCAAACCCGCCACCCAGGATCAATACTTTCGCCATCTCTAAAATCTCCCCGGACGGCGTCAGTGCACGACCCGTACCACCCAGTGTTACCTACGATTTAGATAGACGCGGTGGTGAGGTTGCGAGGTATTTCCCAGCTAGCTGGAAATTTCACGCAACGAAAAAGAGAACAAGTCAGGGATTTAGTCCTTGAGTTTCCGTTTGATCCTTCGCTTAGCCGCGCAGGACTTCAGCGAGGGTCTTGAGTAGTTTTTCGGCGGTGTAGGGTTTGTTGAGGAAGACGGAGACTCCTTCCAGCGTGCCCTCGCCCGCGTGAAGTCCGGTTCCCAGTCCACTGGCAGCGATGATTCGCACTTTCGGGTTCATCCGCTGGAGTGCGCGAATCGTCGCGGGGCCATCCATGAACGGCATCACCATGTCTGTCAACACGGCTGCGATCTCGTTTTTCTTGTCTGCATAAAGGGCGAGCGCTTCAGTGCCGTCGCTTGCAGTCAGCACCGTATATCCAAAAGTTTCAAGCGTGCCGCGGGTTATCTCGCGAATCGACTCTTCATCGTCAACCACGAGGATCAACTCGCCATGACCAAGCGGAAGATCCGTTTGCGCTGCCGCAGCATCGACCGAGCCAGGCATTTCGAGTGCGGGAAGGTAAACAGCGAACTGGCTTCCTTTATGCAACTCGCTGTAGACGTTGATAAAGCCACCGTGACTCTTCACGATCGTCAATGCAGTTGAGAGGCCGAGACCGGTTCCCTTGGTCATCTCTTTGGTCGTGAAAAACGGTTCGAAGATCCGGCTTTGAACCTCCGCGGTCATTCCCGGCCCGGTATCGGCAACGGTGATCAAAACAAATCGCCCGGGCTTGGCCTCGAGATGCATGCGAGCGTAATTTTCGTCGACATAACCATTCTCAGCTTTGATCGAGATCGAGCCACCTTCCGGCATCGCATCGCGCGCATTCACACAGAGATTCATCAGCACCTGGTGCATCTGCGTCGCATCAGCGGAAATAACCCAAAGGTCGTTAGGTATCTGGAAGTTGATCTCGATCGACTTCGGCAGCGTTTCACGCAGAATCTTGACGATCTCCTTGATGAGATGCTTCGGCTGCAACGCCACGCGCTCGCCTTCGACGCCCCTTGCAAACGACAACACCTGCCGCACCATGCTGGCGCCGCGCTCGGCATTGGTGCGCAAAACTTCGAACCACTTCCTGCTATTCTCGTCAGCGACTCGCAACTGCAACATGTCGATCGCCATCAGAATCGGCGAAAGAACATTGTTCAGGTCGTGAGCAATGCCGCCGGCGAGAGTTCCGATCGACTCCATCCTTTGCGCGCGCAGAAACTGCGACTCCATCCGCTTCTTTTCAGTGACGTCGGTATTGATGACGAGGATTGATTTGGGTTTTCCTTCTTCGTCGCGAACGAGCGTCCAGCGGCTCTCGACAATGATCTCGTTGCCGTCTCGCCGAACCTGATGTATCTCGCCCTTCCACTCGCCGTTTCGAATTATTGCTTCGCGCGCTGCATCGAATTGTGGTGAACGATCTTTGAAAAGGATCTCTGCCGCGTTCCTGCCAATCACTTCTTCAGCCGACCAGCCGTAGATTTTTTCCGCACCCTTGTTCCAGAACAAGATATTCTGATCGAGATCGCGTACGAGAATAGCGTCCTGCGCCTGGTCCAACAGCGCGGCCTGCTCGCGAATCTGCTCTTCACCACGTTTGCGCTCGGTGATGTCGCTGCGAATGGCAACGTACTGGTAGGGTTTTCCTTCAGCGTTGAGAAAGGGAACGATCGTTGTGTCTACCCAGTAATAGCTTCCGTCTTTGGCGCGATTTCTTAACTCTCCACGCCAAACTTTTCCGCTCGCAATCGTGGTCCACAGATTCCTGATGAACTCTTTGGAATGGTAGGCCGAGTTGATAATGCGGTGATCCTGGCCAAGCAGCTCTTCACGCGAGTATTTGGAAATCTCGCAAAACTTGTCGTTGACGTAGTTGATGATCCCGCGCTGATCGGTGATCGCGACGATGGCTGATTCATCAAGCGCAAACTTGATATCAGCCAGCTCCTTCTCTGAGCGCTCCAGCGCTTCTTCCGGATTCAGCTCATGGTCAACGGATGTGGGATTGATTGCGGTCATGGGGAATCAGCGCCGGCGATTTGTACTTCCTCGAGTTTCTTCAGGCGGTATCTGAGCTGATCGCGCGAAATGCCCAGGAGCTCGGCGGCCCGTGTTTGATTACCACCACTGCGCTGAATTGCCTGCCTGACAAATGAAAGCTCAGCTTCGTCGAGCGAAAGGCCTTCCTCGGGCAAGACAAATCGTGTTGACGCTGCGTCTGCGGCTGGAGCTTGTGCAACCCGCGACGGCGCCAGTAGTCCACCGGGCAGGTACTCGGTAGTGATCTTGTCGGTATCTTCGAGAATCAGCGCGCGCTCGATCACGTTGCGCAGCTCGCGAACGTTTCCGGGCCAGTGATATTTCCTGAATACGTCCTGAGCTTCGCCAGACAAACCCGTAACTCTGTTTCGCTTCAGTCTCGCTCCAATCGTATCGATGTAATGTTGAGACAACAGCAAAACGTCGTCGCCTCTTTCGCGCAGCGGCGGGATATCGATCTGAATGATTGATAAACGATAGTACAGATCGAGGCGAAATCGTCCGGCCTCGCTTTCGGCTTTTAGATCGCGATTGGATGCCGCCAGCACTCGCACATCGAGAGGAATGTCTTTTAGACCACCAACACGACGAAACGCTCCTTCTTCCAGAACACGCAACAGCTTGGCCTGGAGTGAGAGCTCCAGTTCACCAATTTCATCGAGCAAAAGCGTTCCACCTTCCGCCTGTTCGAATAGTCCTTCTTTGCGCGCCTTCGCATCGGTGAACGCGCCCTTTTCATAACCGAAAAGCTCGGATTCGATGAGCGTTGCAGGAAGGGCGGCGCAGTTGACTGCGACAAACGGTCCCTCGGCTCTTTGCGAGCCATAATGAATCGCTTTTGCAATCAGGTCTTTGCCTGTCCCCGATTCGCCCTGGAGTAAAACGGATGAGACTTCACTCTCCGCGACCTTGGCTGCCAAACTCAGCATCTTCTTCATCGCCGGCGACTCGCCAACGATCTGCTTGAAGTTAAACTCGCGCGCTCGTTCCTTTCTGACTTGCGCTACTTCACGACGCAAATGTCGAGTTTCAATCGCATTTCGGAGTGTGACGCGGAGCTCTTCGAGGTTAATAGGCTTGCCGATGAAGTCGTAGGCGCCGCCGCGCAGGGCTGAAATGGTGTTATCAACCTGAACATTCCCTGTGATCATGATCACGATCGCTTCGGGATGTTCGCGTTTGATCTCGCGCAACACATCGAGACCGGAACCATCAGGAAGATCGATATCGAGTAAGACTGCGGCGGGTAGCTCTGCCTGAAACTGCTTTACCGCTTCGGCGGCCGCGCCTGCTTCAACTGTTGCAAACCCCCAACTTTGCAGGGCTTCGCGGAGTGTCCAGCGAATAACTTCGTCGTCATCGACCACCAGTATTTGCTCGTTTGCAGTCTTATGGGCCATCGATCTCCGTTGGATTCAGTTTGAAGTGCGCGGTAATTATATTCGAGGTGCGGCCAGCGCCAAAGGTTCATTGAAAACTGGTTGTGGGTTCATCCACAGATTACACATATAAATATTAAAAAAGCGGCACTGAGATTAAATTCAGTGCCGCTTGTATTTATGGGTCCGTTTGTTTTTGTCCGTGTAATCTGTGGATGGTTTGGCGCACCAGCCTACGGACGCGGGCTGGGTGGTCCATTCGAGGCCACTTGATTTCGCACATTCACATCGCGGGCTGCAACCCACGACCGCAGGCGATTAAACTCGTCTGCCGGCGCACCATCTGTCGTCGGAAATGGATCGTTGGCCAGCGCCGGCGAGATCACGGCCTCCGCCTGCGTTAGAAAAGCCTGGACGTTCGCAACTGAAAGTGGACCATTCAGCAGATCGAGCATGATTTGATTGTATTGCGCCCGGAAAGTTGGGTGACGTAGGATGACCTCCTGATATGGCGATGCCGACGCTTTGCGACCACTGCCGGAAGCGTAAATACTGCCGGTGGTTGAACGAAAGACGGCGTCAAGATCCCACGGAAAGTAGAGCCTGCGAGTGTCCTTTCCGGTGTTGTTCGGATCGATAAAATCTACGAACTGAAAATTTTTGCCGTGTGACAGCAGCGCATCGGGATTATCGGTGTAGGCATCAACCGTCTATACGGTTCACGCTCGTGGAGTGATGCAGTTTGCTATTAGCCACAAAGAGGCACAAAAATCACAAAACAGAAAAGAAACTCAGGTTCTTCTTTTTGTGTTGTGCTTTTTTGTGGCCGGATTCACTGCGGAAAGCTGGGCCTTAAGCTAATGAACACGCCTTCGGCGTTTTCAAAATGAACCAGTACAAATCGAAAGCCGTACGCACCTCTATTAAAGACCGATGAAGCAGAAGATTACGGGCTTTGACAAAGACGACGAGAATCACTGGCGTGTGATTCTCGCGTGTGGTCACCGCCAGCACGTCAGGCACGATCCGCCCCTGACTTCACGAGACTGGGTTCTCACCGAGGCAGGTCGCGCTTCTCGTCTTGGGGTTGAGATTGACTGCAAGCGTTGCGACGACGAGGCGGACGCCGTTGAAGACTGATTCAAATTTACTCAGTCGTTTTTCGAGGCGGGGAGCTGCGGCTTCGTAGCCTTACAACGGTAATCCACGCTGTGGAAAAAATTGAGGCTCGAGTGTTCAGAGTTCGAGCTTTAGCTTGCTCTTTCCCCTCCACAAACAAGCTAAAGCTTGAACTCTGAACATATCATTTGTAACAAAGAGTTAGGAAAGCTGGTGGCGGGACCCAGTCCCGGGTTCGAGTACGTTAACTTCGGAGTCAGTTACTTTTGCAACAAAGTTTTTTAGGTGGGATATGGACTCGCAAAATTAACCGAACCTCGGGACTGGGATAACTTACGTGTTGCAGATTAACAGCCACTCAAGATCGTGTCATGACCCGGAAGGCGGGGACGGGGATCAATCTTTAGTTGGAGACGTTCCTGTTAATTGCTTCGCACGTCGCTGTTCATAACCTGCGAAGCAGGTTACAAACAGGGGCTGATTCTAAAACTAAACTAGCGCAGGTGGACCAGCCCGCGTTGCAGGGCGGTGGTTACGGCCTGGGTGCGGTCGGTCACGCCGAGCTTGCTGAGAATGTTATTGATGTGACTCTTAACCGTGGCTTCGCTAATCGTCAGCGTCGCGCCTATTTCTTTATTGCTTTGGCCTCGCACAATCAACTCGAGCACTTCCATCTCCCGGCTCGTTAAATCAGAGCTGGCCATTCGCTCCGCAAGCCGCATGGCGATCGCGGCGGGAATGTGTCGTGAGCCCGCATGCACGGTCCTTATCGCCGTCTCGAGCTCTTCGAAGAACACATCCTTCAACAGGTAACCTTTGGCCCCGGCTTGTAGCGATCGGTAGATATCTTCATCACCATCGTAGGTAGTGAGTACGATCAGACGCGCATCGCGAAAGTTCTGTCGAATAGCCGTGATAGCTTCGACGCCACCAACAACGGGCATACGCAAATCAATAAGCGTTACGTCTGGTGTATGTTGATTGTATAAATCAATGGCTTGCTGTCCGTTGATTCCTTCAGCGATCACTTCCATGTCCGGCACGGTATTAATCAAAGCGACAAAACCCTGCCGCACCACCGCCTGGTCGTCGATTACCATGATCCTGATTTTGTTATTCACAATCCAAGCTTCTCCATTACTAAATGCCGATCGGCACGTCAGCCACGATTTCAGTGCCCGAGCCGTCGGTGCTCTGAATCGACAACGTCCCGCCAATCTGTTGGGCGCGCTCCCGCATACCGATTAATCCGAAATGTCCTTCTCTTCCATTCACTTGATTATTAAAACCGCGCCCATCATCTCGCACGATGAGCTGCACTCGCCTGGCATCGAACACCAGATTGACGAATATCCGTTGGGCGTTCGCATGTTTCACTGCATTGTTGATTGCCTCTTGTCCGATGCGGAGAAGATTGCCCTCTACCGCTTGGGCCAACGGCCGGAAAGTGCCGTTGACTTCAACCTGCGCGTGGATAGCAGTGTCGTGCGTCAATCTGCGCGCGGTCTCGGCTAACGCTGCCGGTAGATCATTGTTTTCGAGAGCCGGTGAGCGGAGCTCCCAAACATAACGTCGCGCTTCAGCGATACCATGACGAACTTGCCGCCTTGCGCGATCCAGAGAAGACATAGCGGCGTCAGCTCCGGGTGGCATGGTGCGAGCGACTACCTCCAGTTGTACGGAGAGTCCTGACATCTCCTGTGCGAGATTGTCGTGAATCTCACGAGCGATACGAGTTCGCTCTGCCAGCACGGCGCTGAATTGCGCCTGCATGCCGCGCACGCGAAGTCGATACAGAAGCCACGCCAGCATTACCAGCACGAGCAGGCAGACCGCGTAAAACCAGTAGGTCTGATAAAAATAGGGCTTCAGGTAAAGAGAGAAAGCCGCGCCGGTTTGATTCCAAACCCCATCGTTGTTACAGGCGATTACGCGAAACGTGTACGCTCCGGGCCGCAGGTTAGTGTAGTAGGCAATGCGACGCGTGCCGCTATCAATCCAGTCTTTGTCAAACCCTTCGAGCTTATATTTAAACCTGACTTTCTCCGGGGCCACGAAGCTCGGGGCCGTGTAATACAAGTCAAAGCGCGTTGTGCCGGCGGGCAGCTCGAGGCGCTCGCTCGGTGCAAACGAGTTGTCATCGATACGTATCTGCTCGATCACAACGGGCGGCGCGTGCGAGTTCGTTTTTATTCTCTCCGGGTCAATCATTGCGACGCCCTTGATAGTAGGGAACCAAAGCTTTCCGTCACTGCCTCGCCATCCAGCCGGATCGCCGCCGCCGCTACACTCGCGCGTCATCATGCCGTCAGCGGTACCGTAAGCAACGGGCGCGATCGAGGCGATCATGCCATTGGCAAACTCATTGAGCTCTTTTTTACTGATGTGAAAGATACCTTTGCGGCAGCTCAGCCACAGGTTGTTTCGGCCGTCTTCCAAAATCCGGTATACAACATCATCAAGCAGCCCGTTCCTCGTAGTGTAGGTGGTAAACTTGCCGTCTTTCATTCCGTTCAGACCACCGCCATTCGTACCAATCCACAAGGTGCCGTCCGAATCTTCATGGAGCGAGATAACTGCGTCGCTCGAAAGGCCGTCCCTGGTAGTAAAGGTTGTGAGCTCCTCATTCGTGAGTCTGCCTAAGCCGCCGAACGTGCCGATCCACAAGTTTCCCTTCGTGTCTTCATAGAGTGTAGTGACCAGATCGTTCGGGAGCCCGTCCACCTCAGTGAAGGTTTTGAAAACTCCGTTCTTCATTCTGGTTAAGCCGCCGCGTGTGCCGATCCATAGATTGCCTTGACGATCCAGGTAGATCGATCTGACGTCATTGTTTGCCAAACCATCAGCCGAAGTATATGTCGTAAACTTTCCCTTGCTATAACGACTCAGTCCGTCAGGCGTTCCGATCCAGAGGTTGCCCGCGTTGTCGCCGGCGAGAGATCGAACAACGTTGCTCGTGAGATTGGTATAAGCGGCGAGCTTGCCGTTCCTTAGCAAATTCAAGCCACCACCATCAGTGCCGATCCAAATGTTGCCCTCGTGGTCTTCGTAGATCGATTTGACGAGGTCATTTGAGAGCCCGTTTCTCACAGTGTAGGTCGTGAATTTTGTGTCTTTCAGGAGGTTGATTCCGCCCGACTCGGTGCCGATCCAAACATTACCCTCGAGGTCTTCGAGTAGTGAGAGGATGGTGCTGGTTGAGAGTGCTTCTCCGGCAGTGAATCCGGTGAACCGGCCGTCGCTGAAGCGACAAAGGCCGCTAACCGTTCCGATAAGCAGGCCGCCATCGCGGTCCGCCTGGAGCGAGATGATTCGATCGTTAGGCAGACCATCTCGGGTTGTATAGGTTGAAAATCGATTGCCGTCGAACGAGGTCAAGCCGCCGAGCGAGCCAAACCATATGCGACCGTTCCGATCCTGTTGGATTGCTCTTACACTGTTGCCGGCAAGTCCATCGCGGACCGTGTAGTTCGTAAACTTACCATCCTTAATCCGGCCCACACCGTAAGGCGTGGCAATCCAAAGCGCACCATCAGAATCTTCCAGCAGCGCCTGGATGCTGCCACTGATCAGTCTCTCTTTTGTGGTGAACGTGGTAAGTCCGCCACTCTTCAAGAGGCCCAGACCATTAGCAGTTGCGACCCACAGGTTGCGTTCCCGATCTTCATAAACGGCCTGGATAGTCTCGCTGGGAAGTCCATCATCCCGGGTGAACAACGTGAACTTACCATTCAGCATACGGACCAGGCCTTGCGCAGTGCCGATCCACAGCGCGCCCTGCCGATCAGCCCACAGGCTGCGAATGTAGTTGCTCTTGATCTCGGGAGTATTCTGCTTATCAAAAATGGTGAATTTTACGCCGTCGAAGCGAGCCAAACCCTCTTCAGTGCCGATCCAGATGTAGCCATCGCTGGTTTGCGCGATCGCGTGAACGGTGTTTTGCGGCAGGCCGTTCTCGGTGAGCCACACTTCGTGGCCAAACTGAGAAAGCTCGCGAGGCGAACCGAGTGCATGGGCGAACGCACAACTGCCCAGCAACAGTGCGAAAATAGAATTAAGTAAGTGAACGCAACCTGATCGGCGCATGATTCGACGGGCATTGTCAGGTCAAACCCGCGGAAGATGCAACGCTGAGAGGCTTTGCCCCAGAAGTCTTTTATGCCACAAAGAAGCACAAAAAGCTCAAATAGGTTCTGTTGATTTTTGAGCTCTTTGTGCTTCTTTGTGGCTAAATTCAGCTAAGAGAGAGATCGATTACGGCGCAAGCTTTGTAAACGTGACGCCGCCGAAAGTCATTGAGCCGATCTTTCCCCCGGCGTCCGTTACGAACTCGATTACCTCACCATTACCGCCGGGCAGCATAACGACGCGAATCGTGTCCTTTTGCGTATAAGGCGTGGCGACCGTATTCATGTAACCCATTCGCACGGCGAGCCCTTTTTCTTTTGCCTCGACCTCGATCGTGCCCAACAGGTCGTTCCGATACTTACCGGCATAGTCAGTAAACGGTTTTGTAAGTTGCCACTCTCTCTTTGCGCGCGAGGCGGCTTCAGCAGCGATGCCTTGCTTACGCTTCTCAAAGGTCGTAAGGGTTTCCTGTAGTTGTTTGGCGTAATCGGCTTCCAGGTTCTCTGTTTGTAGCCACCAGTCATAAGCGTACGCGGCGAGCATATCTGCGAGTCGTCCACCAATCGCGTCGTTATTCACCAGGATTCCGACGGCGACCTTTCTCTCAGGCATGAATGAGACATGACTGCGATAACCGGGATAGCCGCCGTGATGATAGACCACCTTCTCGTTGCGATACTTGCCGATTTGCCACCCGAGCCCGTATTCGCCGTCGCCCGAGAATGGCGGCTCGTTTCGCGTGCTCTTTGTGTATCCTGTTTGCACTTTGCGGATAATGTCGGCCGGCACCACCTGTTTGCCGTCGAGTTTGCCGTCATTCATGTTCAGGTTGAGCCACCGGCCGAGGTCCGAGATGCTCATGAAAATTCCACCGGCCGATTGCATGTTCTCGTCAGTCTTTTCCAGCCCGCTTCGGACCATCTTGCCTGCGTCGGGCCCATCGGTTGAAATGACGTAAGGAGCTACGATCTTGAACTTTTTGGCTTGTGCTTTTGAGACATACGCAGTCGTGTGTTTCAAACCTGCGGGAGCGAAGACGCGCTCTTGCAGCACGTCCTGCCATTTCTTTTTCAAATGGTAGTGCAGTGCGAGCCCGTAAATGTTGTAGCCGAGGTTTGTATAGTTGTACTTGCCATAGTTGGCATCATTGAAAGTGGTGCCGTCGGCAAAGACGTTATCGAGCTCACGCTGGTCGATCTGACCCGTAAACGCGAGACGATTGATCAGCGCGTTATTCCGCAGGCCGCTCGTGTGCGTCAAAAGATCCTGGATCGTGATCTTGTCGGGTAACTCATTTTTGAAGCGAATTCCGGGAGTATATTTCGTCACCGGATCGGAGAGTTTTATCTTGCCTTCCTGATCGAGCATCGCGGCTGCCAGCGCTGTAAATGACTTGGTAGACGAGCCGGTATAAAAAAGCGTATCGCTATCGGCCTTGATGCCGGCTTCCTTATCCGCCATCCCGTACGCGCGGACAAAGATCGGCTTGTCGTCCTTAACTACGACGATCGCGATGCCGGGAAGATCCGGGAACGTCGTCAGAGTTTTCTGGATTTGAGCATCGTAAGCGGCGTTAAAGTCCTTTTCAGATGCGGGGCGCAAGGTCTGGGCGAAAACGAAAAGGTCGGCAGAGCTTAGTAGCAGGGCGACAAGCAAAATTACGAGCGCTTTTTTCATGAGGTCTCCTGTGAAATACGATTGTTAGGCCGCAACAACTACGCCTTGCGGAACGTGAAGGTTCCGTGCCGGCTGCCAGTAGTCTGCATTTCCACGGACCCACCGGTTAATCCGAAACAAAACTCGATCACCATCTTAGCCCCATTTTCGCTTTTGGCGGTTGAGATCATTGCCCGACCGCCGGGCACGCGAAAACGTTTCTTTCGGTTTTGTCATTATGGATAGGAGCTGAGCAACACTTGCGAGTACCGCAAGGTTGACATGAAGCAATTGGTGCGTCTCTGTGTTCGTGTGCGAACCGGGCCTCATCGTTTCGCACGCCTTACGCGTCTCAACGCGAAAGTGAGTGAAGTATGCCGACATCCGCAACCAAACAGTTCTCGGGAATTTTCATCAGTTACCGCCGCGACGATAGCTCAGGTCATGCCGGTCGCCTGGCCGACAGATTGGTCGAACACTTCGGCAGGAATCGCATCTTCGTGGACATCGACACCATCGAGCCTGGCGAAGACTTCGTCGCGGTCATCGAAAATGCCGTCAGCTCATGCGACATTCTAATCGCCGTCATCGGTCAGAATTGGCTCGCCGAGAGCGGGTCAGGACGGTTGGATAACCCGAATAATTTCGTTCGCCTGGAGATTGCCACCGCGCTTCGCCGTGACATCCGGGTGATTCCCGTCTTAGTGCAGCGAGCGAGCATGCCGAAACCGCAAGACCTGCCCGAAGACTTGCTCAAACTTACCCGCCGGAACGCCGTCGAGCTTAGCGATCTTCGCTGGCAGACCGACGTTGATCAACTCATCAGCGTCATGGAAAGAGTTCTGGCCAAGCGAACGGTTCGTGCTGAACCGGAACTCAGACAAATCGAGAAACCCGATAGACGCAAGGCGGCAGAAATCACACAACTATCAGAAGAAGATGAAGCTGCCGAAGAAGGCCATGTTGGGGAATCGCCCGTTGGCGAATCAAATTTCGCCGCGGTAGAAAACCGAATAGATGCGCCTGCAACGATCGTCACAGCGGAAGCTGCGTCGCCTTCTTATAAGCACAGACTCTTAATGTTGATTGCGGGAGCTTCTTTTATTGTGCTGCTCGCCGCGACGATCCTGATCTGGCGATCGCAAAGAGATCACAATTCACCCCTTAATGCCAACCAAGCAGCAATCCCGCAGCCGACTTTGGTGACAAAGTCTACTCCCGCGCCACCGGCTCCAACACCGGAGCTGACCCCCTCTGCTACGCCGCCCGAGAAGGTGGCATTCGCCGAACCAACCTTATGGAAAAGGGCGGATACGGGGACAAGATTGAAAATTGTTCCGAACGGGAACGCTCTGAGGGCCATCGTAGATAGCCTTTCGGACACAGCCGCGGCCGCCGGACGAAATAAGGGTGATCTCGCGTTCGAAGGCTCATATGAAGGCAGAACAATCAAGGGCACAGCCTATCTCATCTTTTCTCCTGAGGATGTGAGTAGATGTCCGGCGTTTAGCGGGGAGCAACCGTTCGACCTGAAACTGACACTGTCGGCGGACGGGAGTACATTGAGCGGCAGCAGGGAAGATTATAAGCTTTCTGAAGAGTGCAACATCATAATGCTTCCGCGTAGGAAATTGACGTACACCAAAATCTCACGTTGATTCAACCGAGACCTTGAGCTCTCAGCGACACACCACGAGTTTTGGTTACGGCATAACTGTTTTTTTCAAGTGAAGGGGCTTTGCCTGAAGTCCTACATAGCTGCGAAGCAGACGTACTCTGAGCCCGCGATAGCGGGCGTAAGCATAAAGCCTGGGGCGCAAGCCCCAGGTCCAAAATCAAATTCAGCGCGAAAGCCCGCGATAGCGGGCGACAGCCTGAAACGTTAATGCTGCCGCCCGTTTCACGGGCTGCAAAATTATTCGGTTCGATGATCCTGGGGCTTGCGCCCCAGGCTTTATGCTCACGCCCGCTATCGCGGGCTAAGAGTACAAACCTCTTCATTCGGGGCAGAGCCGGAGTTGTACCACTGAGTTGAATGCTTGGAGTTCCGCATTATGGATAGCGAGTTCAATTATTCGCGCCCGCTTCTATAAAAGTGGGATCGGGTGATCCCATAATTGAACTGCGGGGACGCCGTTATTCGCAGCAGCATTCAAAAAATCGTACCGGCAGACACGCTTGATTCGCGCAATCCTTAGGATTTCTTCACATGAGAGCGCGTTCTGGTGACTGTTGGCGATTGACTGCTGCCGTGGCACGCCCTTTGAAAACATCTGCGAACCTCTGCGTATCTCTGCGATTTCAAAATAGGACGGGACCAGCATGCAACAACTGATTCAGGATTTGCGCTACGCAGTGCGCGGACTAATCAAGCGACCCGGCTTCACGTTTATCGCCGTGATGACCCTGGCGCTCGGTATCGGTGCAAACAGTGCCATCTTCAGCGTCGTGAATGGAGTCCTGCTGCGCTCTTTGCCATTGCCAGACTCGCAGTCGCTCTACGCCATTCACATGGGCTTCGCTACTTTCAACCGCTATGACGCTCCACTGTCGTACCCGCAGTATCAGGATGTGGTCCAACAAACGCGCAGCTTTCAAAGCGTCGGCGCGTGGGTTGACAGTGATGCAAATTTGTCCGATGGCGTGAGGTCCGAGCGCGTGATGTTGCGGATCGTACTTCCCTCACTTCTCCCAACGCTCGGCGTGGAGCCGGCGCGCGGCCGCAATTTTCTGCCTGAGGAAACCGCCGACGGTCGCGACCAGGTGGCGCTGATCTCGTATGGTCTCTGGCAGCGGCGATTCAGTGGCAGTGACGACGCAATCGGCAAGTCACTGTACCTCGACAATGTCGACTATCAGATCGTCGGTATCCTGCCGCGCGACTTCCAGTTTGAAACACCCGTCGATCTTTGGGTGCCGCTCACCACGACTGATCCGGAAGTCAACGTGCGCAATTCGCATTTCCTACGCGTCATCGGGCGCCTGCGTCCAGGCGCAACGGAGAAAAGCGTCGCTGCCGATCTCGACGCAGTCGCGAAGTATCAGAGCGACAATTTTCCTGACATGTTCCCGCCCAGTGTCGGATTCGCGATTAAGGCGCGGCCGTATCTCGACGACATCGTTGGCGACATCCGTCTGCCACTCTATGTTCTGTTGGCCGCCGTTGGCTTCGTGTTACTGATCGCCTGCACCAACGTCGCCAACCTGCTCCTAGCCAAGGCCGCGCCACGTCACCGCGAGATTGCTCTGCGCACCGCGCTGGGCGCGCGCAGATATCATCTCTTGCGCCAGCTTTTGACCGAAAGCATGTTGCTCGCGCTTATCGCCGGCGGGATCGGTGTGCTGCTGGCCACATGGGGCACGTCTGCCCTCGTCGCGCTCAGTCCGGAATCGCTGCCACGAGCTCGCGAAATCGGTTTCGACTGGCGCGTGCTCGCGTTCACCGGCGCTGTGGCATTGACGACGGGCATCGTCTTCGGGCTCCTGCCGGCGATTTGGGGACCGCGAGTTGATCTCACCGACGCGCTCAAAGAAGGAAGTCGCGGCGCAACCAGCGGCGGCGGACGTTTGCGCAAAATGCTGGTAGTGGCCGAGGTCGCACTCTCCGTGATGCTGCTGGTTGGCGCGGGCCTCATGGTGCGCAGCTTCTCTCAACTGCGGAGTGTAAATCCGGGGTTCCGGACAGATCATGCGCTGACTTTGCGCGTCTCGTTGCCGGTTCCCGAAGGTCGCATAACCGCCGCGGATGAAGAGCGCTACATGAGCTTTTTCAATCGCGCGCTCGCGCGACTCAGCGAGCTGCCCGGCGTTACCGCTGCCGGGGCCAGCAACATGATTCCGCTCGATGGGAATGGCACCGATCGGTTGATCGAGATCGAAGGCTACGTGCCGCGGGATCAGAGCGACATGCCAAACGCACAGAATCGTCAAGCCAC
>DATHTI010000484.1:0-3940 GCA_035463335.1 Pyrinomonadaceae bacterium
CCGACGATGAGCGTCTCGCAGCCCTGGTGACGCAGCATGTCGGCAAGGTATGCGTGCATCTCGCGACGCAGAACCGTCTCGGTAAGAAACGGAAAACGATCTTTAGTTGAGAAAATGAGGTGCGTCCAGAGACGTGCACGAGATTGAGCCATTGTGAGGCGGCCTCCTATAGTTTGAGATTTGGATGGAGTTTAACATGGTCCGCAACCCGAGAAACCCTTTCAGGGTTATAACGCTTTTTTATATTGCTGATCCCAGGGTTCTCGCTGCGCTCGAACCCTGGGCTGAAATTAGCGAACGCCTTCGGCGTTAGATGTCGCCCGCCCTTGCCTTGTGGATGTTTGGTGAGTATGTTCTCGTCTGCCATTCCTTTCACAATTTGTATTTAGGAGGATTGCACAATGCGTTACCTTACTGCTCTTGCCCTCGCTCTGCTCGCCGTGGTGGCGGTTCCGAGCAGGCACTTCTCGCAAGGTGGACAGATGGAGAGTTCCAGGGGAGTTGCTGGTGGAGGGATTTCTGTGCCCGGTTGGACCGGGAAGATCGATGCTAAAGAGGAAGCCGCGGGGTTGACGCTCAATAGCGCCAAACTCGAAAAAGAAGGCGACGGACTGCACGTCACTACTGGTCCGGCGGTCACTTACTGGGACCCGAAGAACAAAGCGACCGGTGATTACACTGTGAAAGCGACGTTCACCGAACCGAAGTACATGAACCTCAACAATCACCCACATCCTTACGGCATTGTTATCGCAGGTAACGATCTGGGAACCGATCAGCAGAGTTATTTGTACTGCGCCGCTTATGGCAACGGTAACTTCATCGTGCGCGGGTTTGGACCAGCGCCATTTCAACTGAATGGACCACGCGGCGGCGCCGATCCGGCAGTGAACAAGGCCGCGGGAAAAGATCACCCCGTGACACAGGAGATCGCACTGTCAGTGAAAGGCGACAAAGTTGAATGTGCGATCAATAACAAGGTGGTGGCGAGTTATAACAAGTCGGACGTTGTGTCGGCAGGTAAGCTCAAATCAACTGACGGCATTTACGGTTTACGCTTCGCGCACAACACTGAAGCAATCGTTACCGGCTTCAAAATGACAAAAAATTAAGCCACAAAAAGGCACAAAGCAGAAGTACACATAAGGCACAAAAAGCACAAAATAATTATGTGCTTCTTGTGCCTTTTGTGTACTTCTATCTGATGCCGACGAGGCCTTGCACTGACTGGATAAGTTTCTCGGAATCGTAGCCGACCCCATCTTTAAAAACGATCTCGACGTTTTCGATATCGCTGATCGTCGCGGCGGGATTGCCTTTCACAACCATCAGGTCCGCCTGTTTGCCGGGCGCGATGGAACCAATGCGCGCGTCCTCACCGAGAAACTTCGCACCGTTGAATGATGCGATCGAGATCGCTTCCGTTGGCGTGAATCCCGCCTCGACCAGCAACTCCACTTGTCGCAAGTCGCCGAAGCCAGCAACGATGCCGCCGTTTCCCGTCGGATCAAGTCCCGCTATCAGTAGCCCGCCTGCTTTCACAAACGCACGCTCAAACTCCATTGCTTTGCGCAAGAGCGCGACGAAGTTTGCCTCCGGCGAGACGCGTGCTCGTGCCTGCAGGTAACGAACGCGCGCGTCTGTCGACATCACATTCAAAACACGCTGATTCAACAACGCGCTGCTTGCTCCGATCCCGGTTTGCGCAAGCGGCGCGCCACCAGCTTCGAAAACAGGCAACGTCGATGTGATCGCCACGTTCTTCGCCACGAGCGTGCGAATCGTCTCCTGCGCCGCCGGGCCATTGAGATCGAGTTGACGCAAACTATTCGAGACGCCCTGCGGGCACTTGTCCGGCTCTTTGTTGGGAACAAACTCCGAATCTGCAAACAACCCGTGCTCGAGATTGTCGATGCCGATCTCGGCTGCCTCTTTGTATCCAATCGAACATAGATGGCCCGTGACTTTGAGTGCGCGTTTGTGCGCTTCCTCAACCACCGCGCGCAACTCAGCGCGCGAGATATTCATATACGCTTTAAACGAAGTCGCGCCAAGATCCGCCCAGTAGTTAACGAGTTTGCGAGCGTCTTCGGGTCCAGTAAGCGTGTGCATCACCGGCGTGAACGAGCCGCGGCCTTCGAGGTATGGCGCGGTGATGTGCATCTTCGGACCAATCATGCGGCCCGCATCGATCAACTTCTTGATCTCGAGATCGGCGTAAGGGGCAACGCTGCCCGTGGTGCGAATCGTCGTAACGCCGAGAGCGAGATAGAGCCGCGGAAAACTGATGCCCATGTTTGAATACATCGGTGGCGACCCGCCCATCGGAAAGAACATGTGATTGTGCATTCCGACGAGACCCGGCAGCACTGTATAACCGTTGAGGTCGAGCGTCTGCGCATTCGCCGGTATCCTCGCCGTCGCGGCGGGCTCAATGGATTGGATCTTTCCGTCGCTGATGATGATCGTCTGATCGTCTTTTGCAGCCGCGCCCGTGCCGTCAATCACACGGACACGCGTGAGGGCGATCAGCTTCGCGTCAGTGCGAATGAACTGCCGATCCGGAGCTTGCGCAAAGACACTCGTCGCGCAGAAGAGCAGGGCAAAGGTTAAAAGGGTTTTCATAGGTTTGGGTGCTCCGCGTACTATGCACAGATGGCGCATAAGATAGCAGAACCTGATAAATTGTTTAGCATTTATTATGACCGTCGCATTCGTCGTCTCTATTGCCGCACTGCTGGGACTGGTGCTGTTTCTTTACAACCAGGTGCGGCGCTCACCTGGACCAGCCGAGTGGGGACGTGTGCCTCGTTGGGCCAAACGGCTGCGAATCGCGTTTGCTGCAATCGTCTTGTTCCTCGCGAGCGTCGCGTTCTGGGGATTCCTCATCGAGCCCGGCCGGCTTCTGATCCACGAGCAGACAATTCACATTGACAACTGGCCACAACAGCTCGACGGCCTGCGCATCGCTGTTCTTTCAGATATTCACGTCGACGACTGGTTCATCACTCAGAAAAAACTGCGAACGATCGTCGAGCGCACTAACCAGCTACAGCCCGAGCTCATCGTGATTCTCGGCGACTACATGGGCGGCGATGGTTGGGTCAGGAGTCGTGTTGAGCCTGAGGTCTTTGGCGTGGTGTTGAAAGATCTACGCGCGCCGCTCGGCGTCTACTCCGTGCTTGGCAATCACGATTGGTGGTTCAGCGGCACGAAGGTCCGCAGAGGTCTGGAACAGAATGGAATCAAAGTCCTCGAAGACCAGTCAGCGAAAGTAGACGCACGCGGCACGTCGTTATGGCTCGTCGGTCTCGCGGATCTTTGGACGCGCCCACAAAGGATTGCTGACGCTGTTGCCGGCGTTCCCGAAGGACAACCGCTGATCGCGCTGACACACAATCCCGATGTATTTCCGAATGTTCCGCAGCGTGTGCAGTTAGTGCTGGCGGGCCACACTCACGGCGGACAAGTGAGATTTCCGATAATCGGCCCGGTGGTCGAATCATCAGAACATGGCGACCGGTGGGTGCGCGGTTATGTGTTCGCAGACAATCATCACCTGTTTGTGACGACCGGAATCGGCACGAGCATCATGCCGGTCCGTTTTGGCGTACCGCCGGAGATAGTGCTACTGACAATCAAATCGGGTGCGCGCAACTGAGACTTTTTTCGCGGCGCGTCGTGATGTGTAGAACTCTTACGCCGATCGCTACTTCTGTGCGCTTTTGTGGCTAATCGATTCTCATTGATGGACATCACCTCCTTGATTTGTTCATAATCTCGGCCCGGGAATCTCATCCGCGGGTGCCCACAGGTGCCAAACATCACCCATGGCAACAGACGACTCCTATATAGGTACGACGATTATCATTAAACCTCCTAACGCGGCGGTCGAGCCTGCGAATCAAAGCACCTCCTGCACGTGGGCTGTATTCTTAAG
>DATHTI010000485.1:0-16945 GCA_035463335.1 Pyrinomonadaceae bacterium
GCACTCGTGTTTGTCGATGCTGTTCATTACGCACCACACACGCTGATCGACGTGAAGGAGCTTGATTGTGATTTCGCGGGGATGTCGGCGTACAAGTTCTATGGACCACACATCGGCGTGCTCTACGCAAAGCGCGAGCTATACGAACGGATCAACTTTCCGAGACTTGTGCCCGCGCCGGATTACGCGCCCGAGAACGCGGAAACGGGGACGCAGAACCATGACGGGATGGTCGGCGCCGCGGCTGCCGTTGAGTATCTGGCGTCGCTTGGCGGGGGTTTGGATTTGCGTGAGAGTCTTCGTCTTGTATTTCAGGAAACGCATGCACGCAACATGCGGTTGTTTACTCGCCTGTGGACCGCGCTGAACACAATGCCACATGTGAAAGTTTATGGTCCATCACCCGATTCAGCACGTACACCAACGTTAGCGTTCACGATCGATGGCTGCACCTCGAGGAACGCCGCGCGCCATCTCGCGACGAAGGGACTCTTCCTCTCGCATGGAGATTTTTATGCTTACACGGTCGTGGAGCGTTTTGGTTTACAGCCGGAAGGATTCATCCGCGCGGGCTGCGCCATCTACACCACTGAAGACGAGATCGATCGATTAATTGACGGCGTTAACAAAGTCGGCGAGCAGTCCGTAAGCAGTGCTCTGTAAGTTCGGCCGGTGTGACGTGATCGTAAGGCCGGGCATCAGATCGAGCTCAAAATGAATCGCGAGCGACGTACCGCGCACACCGCCCAGCGGATCACCTGTCGCCACCTGTTCGGGCCTGACTGAGGCAGTAACCAATCCGTCAGCGTTGACAGTCGCGCGTGTGACCAGCTTGTAAGGCTTGCCTTCGGCTCGCGCGGCTTGCAGTGTGGCGGGACTGAGTCCGCGTATTCCTTCACGTCTGACATTCGACGGCAACAACGGCGCGCGCAAAATAACTCGCGCGAGCGCGCACGCCTTCATGGTCGAGTCCCAACCGTCGACGTCGTGACTCGGATCAGTTTCAGCAACGCCCAATTCCTGTGCTGTTTTTACTCCCTCTTCGAAGCTGCGGCCCGCTTCCATCGTTTCGATAATCACGTTTGTAGTTGAATTAAACGCGCCGCTAAAGCCACGCACCTTCACCGCCGGGAGCGTCTCGCGGAACAACGAGAATACCGGGGCGCTATCAAGCACCGTCGCTTCAAACATAAATCGCTTTCCCTGTGCGATAGCGAGTGCATTCAACTCGTCATACGCATAAACAATCGGCGCCTTGTTTGCGGTAATCGTGTGCGCGCCCGCTTGCAGTGACTTCCGCAGATACTCGATCGCCGGTTGACCCGTTTCCGGGTTCAGCGACGTCGTCTCAAACACCACATCAGGCTTCGCTAACGTCAACCACTCATCAATCCCCGGCACGCTCTCCGTCTCATCACTACCATTGAGCAACCGCGTGACATCCATCGCACCCTCACTCGCACGCCAACCCATCCGCCGCGTCGCCACCCCCACGACTTCCCACTCAATGCCATATCTCTCGCGCAGCTCGGTCGACTTCGAAACAAACAACCTTGCGAGCGCCCGCCCGACGTTACCGAATCCGAGAAAACAAAGTCTGTAGTTTTTCATAAACAGGCTTAACTAAGAGCATGATCACCAGTACCGCGAAAACGTCCAGCGGCACGGGTCTGATAGGAGAATACTGCGGGGTTGTCCATGTTTATGCACACTTTTAAGGAACAAGCAGTAGTGACTGCGGCTGACGCGGCTGCTACCGGATCTGGCGTGACCTTTCCCTTACTCTCATCCAACAGCCGAAAATACAGGAAACGAAGCAGTGCATCCGACTGAGGACCGATCTCTTGCTGCCCGTTCTCCCAGCGTGACAGGGTTGAAACGTCAATACGGAGAAATGTGGCCCAGTGTTTTGCACTATAACCTAGCTGCTTCCGCAGGAAACGCACATCCTGCCCCCGCAACGGACAGGGCTGCAACGCAATACCGCGAGCGATCGTTTCATGTAGCTCGAGAATGTGTGTTATACGAAGATTCTTTTCACCGCACGACTGACAAACACGCACTTCCACATTCTTAAGGTAAACGTTATCCAGCCCACTCTCCGTATAATGGTAAGTTTGCTGAGTCCTGGTGACTAGATTCCCTTGGCAGATGTCGCACTTCATAATGACAGGAGCCTCAGTCTTAAGACGAAGGCTGTCTTCGTTGCTTATTGGTTAGAAGACAGTGACGTTCAATAAGGACAGATCGACGTCGAAGATTACGGTTATTGCCGTCAGATCGTCGCCTTCTACGTCCGTTCCTTCGACGCGGTATTTCCAGTTGTTGTGATCGGAATCCCATTCAGCTTCGCGAACAATCTGACCGTTGGTCAGGAGGTGAACAACGTCTAGATCATCCACGCCTCTCTCGCGCATCCTGCGCCGGCAGTGGCTAGTGAAATCGACAGTACCATCCTTTAGAACAAGCCGGATCTTACGCTGCGCTTCGGCAGGGCTAAGACGGTGAGGTGTCTCTGACATAGATGAAATTTTTTACTCTCAACTGAACACATACGCTGATCCCCTCGACGGGCAGGGTAGACACAGGTTGATAATTTGTCAAGATGGGTTGGACTCGTTACTTTTGAGGTGAAGCTGTCAACGAGTTATATTCGTGAGCGCAAAAATCTATGAAACAGTATCACGATCTTCTCAGATCGATTTTGGATCACGGCACGGAGCATCGCGATCGGACGGGTGTGGGGACGATTTCGCATTTTGGGTTTCAGACACGTTTTAATATGCGCGAGGGGTTTCCGATCGTGACCACGAAGCGTGTGCCGTTTCGGTGGGTGGCGGAGGAGTTGTTCTGGTTTCTGTCCGGCGACACGAGTGAGACAAACCTGCGCGCGCGCGGTGTTGATATCTGGGCTGAGTGGGCGGACGAGGCGCACACGGAGAAGTTTGGACGCTCCGCCGGCGATCTTGGACCAGTCTATGGCTATCTCTGGCGATCGTTTGGCGGAGATTATCCGGAACGCAACGGTGTGGACCAGATCGCAAACCTCATAAAGCTGATCCAAACAAATCCAGATTCACGCAGACTAATCGTGACCGGTTGGGATCCGCGACAGGCCGATAATGTCGACCTGCCACCGTGCCATACGCTATTTCAGTTCAAAGTCGAAAACGGCCGCATCCTGCATTGCCAACTATATCAACGCTCCGCCGACGCATTTCTCGGCGTCCCCTTCAACATCAGCTCGTACGCACTGCTGACTCACTTAATCGCGCACGTCACTGAGCTCGAGGCCGGCGAGTTTGTCTACACGCTCGGCGATTATCACATTTACAAAAACCATCTCGAACAAGTGCAGCAACTTCTAGCGCGCGAACCTCTGCCCCTGCCACAACTGAAGATCAACGATCCGGAAAACAAATTGCGCGGTCTCGAAGGACTGTTAGCAGCGAAGTACGAACACCTTGAACTCGCCGGCTACCAGTCGCACGGCAAGATCGCCGCGCCCGTGGCGGTATAAACATATGATCATCGGCATTGCAGCAGTCGATCGAAAAGGCGCTATTGGGAAAGGCGGGAAGTTGCCGTGGCGCTACCCGGCGGACATGAAGTTTTTTCGTGAGACGACTACCGGGCACGCGGTGGTGATGGGTCGCAAGACATGGCTCACCATTGGGAAGCCGCTGAAGAACAGGCTCAACATCGTGCTCAGTCGCGACACAGATATCGAGCCGCAGGAGTCGTTGGTTGTGTTCAGCGATATCGAGTCGGTGTTGTCTTTTTATAAATCGTTGACGACTGACTTGTTCGTGATCGGGGGCGCGCAGATCTATGAAGCGTTCATGCCGCACATCGAGAAGTGGATCATTACCGAGGTGCCGTTGACTGTGCAGGGCGCGGATGCGTTCATGCCGAAGGGTTACCTGGAAGGGTTTAAAGTGATCGATTTAGAATCCCTTGAAGATGGTCTCGTGGTGAAGGTCTTTAACCGCGGATGACGCGGATCTAAAACAATTCATCCAAAGCTTCGTCGACGGATTTAACGCCGATAATGCGGACGCCCAGTAAGCGCTCGAGGCCGGCGACGTTTGAGGCGGGCATTACGATCTTCTTAAAACCTAACGCTTGAGCTTCACGTGCGCGCACCGATGCCTGCATCGCGCCGCGTACCTCGCCTGTCAATCCAATCTCGCCAAATACAGCGGTGTGAGGATCAACGTTGAGGTTTTTGAAACTCGAGACGATCGCCGTCACGACTCCGAGATCCGCTGCCGGCTCGTCAACATCCAGTCCACCTGCGATGTTCACAAATACATCGTCGCCCGTGAGCTGTAGCCCCGCGCGCTTCTCGAGCATCGCAATCAATAGCGCCACGCGATTCTGATCGAGCCCCTGCGTCATGCGCCGGCCCGTTCCATACTTCGTTCCGGAAACGAGTGCCTGGATCTCCACGAGCAAAGGCCGCGTTCCTTCCATGCAAGCCGTGACGATCGAGCCGGCAACATTGAGTGGTCGTTCCTGTAAAAACATCTGCGACGGGTTCGCGACCGGCATCAAACCGGCTCCCGTCATCTCAAAAACTCCCACTTCATTCGCCGCGCCGAAACGGTTTTTCACCGCGCGCACGATGCGATGATTATGATGGCGCTCGCCTTCGAAATAGAGCACCGTATCCACGATGTGCTCGAGGATCTTTGGACCAGCAATCGAGCCTTCTTTGGTGATGTGTCCGATTAGAAAGATCGGAATGCCGCGGTTCTTCGCGAGCAGTAGAAACTGGTGCGCCACTTCCCGCACCTGCGAAACCGATCCCGGCGCTGACTCAATTGCACTCGAAAAGACTGTCTGGATGGAATCGACGATGATCGCGCCGGGCTTCAAACGCTCGATCTCATTGATGATGTATTCGAGGTTTGTCTCGGGAAGGATGAAAACGTTTTTTGCTTCGACTGCCAGTCGCTCGCCGCGCAACTTGATTTGGCGTTCCGACTCTTCACCAGAAATGTACAGCACGAGCGATCCGGCGGCGCTTAGTTTGTCGGCCACTTGGAGCAGCAACGTACTCTTGCCGATTCCGGGATCGCCGCCGATCAAGACGAGCGTGCCGGGCACGATGCCGCCGCCGAGCACGCGATCGAATTCAGTGACGCCCGAAGGAATGCGAACGTCGTCCTGGGGTTCGATTTCGGTGAAAGGGACAGCGGAGACGTCGCGGAGTTTAAAGCCAGTGCGACCACCGTTCCGGCGTGCAGGTTGCGATTTTTCTTCAACGAGTGAGTTCCACTCGCCGCATTCCGGACACTTGCCGAGCCACTTGCCGGTCGCGTGCCCGCAGTTTTGACAAACAAACAGCGTTTCTTTTTTCATTCAGAAGTTTGAATAGAACAAGTCAGGAAGAGGGGCTTGCCCCCGCTGTTGGGTGAGAGCTGGGGCAAGCCACCTTTCCTGACTCGTTCTGGTCACCTATGTTGTTTTTCCTGCGCCTGCGCCTTCGCGGGAACCTTAAAGCAACTCTCTCACATTCTCGGTTGGCCGTCCCAGCACCGCCCGATCACCACGCTCAACGATCGGCCGTTGAATCAAATCCGGATTCTCAATCATCAACGCGATCAACTCGCTATCACTGAACTTGTCCTCCGCGAGTCCGAGCTCTTTGTAGACCGGCTCACTCTTCCGCATGAGATCTCGCGGCTTGAGATTCATCTTGCGCAGCAGCTCTGTGAGCTTCTTCTTACTCAACGGCTCGGTGTAGTAATTAATCTTCTCGTACGCGATGCCACTCTCACGGAGCAGCTTGTCCATCTCGCGACACTTTGTTCAAGTCGGTTTCTCGTAAACTGTGATCTTGTCTGCCATGATTTACGGAAATATCCCCCTCACGCTCGTAGCTTCAGCCACTCTTCCAACCGCCAGGATGTAAGCACCCGTCCGCATGTCGGTGTTGTAATGCTCGGCAGTCTCGTGCACCAGATTGAAAGCCGTGTGCATCGTTTGTTCGAGAGTCTCATTGATCTGCCGCTCCGACCAGAAGAACGAATACTGATCCTGCACCCACTCATAGTAACTCACAGTCACGCCACCCGCATTTGCAAGAATATCGGGCACGAGGAACACACCCTCATCGTCCAGCACTCGATCCGCTCCGGGCGTGGTTGGACCATTTGCCAGCTCTGCGATAATCTTCGCTTTCACCTGGCCCACGTTGCCGAGCGTGATCGCGTTCTCGAGTGCCGACGGCAAGAGGATGTCGCAATCGATCCCCAGGATCTCGTCAGAATTGATCTCCTTCGCGCCCGCCAGTCCCCGTAGCGAGCCAGTTGCAGCTTTATGTTTCAACGCTTCGGTGACGTCGATACCGGTGCTTGCATAAACCGCGGCTCCCGAGTCGCAGGCAGCGATGACTTTCGCGCCATCTTCCGCCACCAGTCGAGCAATATTCGCGCCCGCATTTCCGAACCCGTGCACCACAACACGCGCGCCTTGCAAGCTCATCCCTTTCACACGGCAAGCCTCGCGCAACGCATACAGACAACCGCGCGCCGTCGCTTCAGCACGTCCCTGCGATCCGCCCAGTGAGATCGGTTTTCCGGTGACAACGCCGAGCTCAGTATGACCACGCACCATCGAGATCGTGTCCATGATCCACGCCATCGTCTGCTCGTCGGTGTAGACGTCAGGCGCGGGAATATCTCGATCTGGTCCAATGATCGGCGCAATCTCGAAAGCGTAACGTCGCGTCAATCGCTCCAGCTCGTTTCGTGAAAGACTTTTCGGATCGCAAACTACTCCGCCTTTGCCGCCGCCATAAGGAATACCGACAGTCGCGCACTTCCACGTCATCCACGAAGCAAGCGCTTTCACTTCGACCAGCGAGACGTTTGGATGGTAGCGAATGCCGCCTTTTGCTGGTCCACGCGCGATGTTGTGTTGCACGCGATAACCTTCAAACACCTGCACATCGCCGCCGTCCATCTTCACCGGGATGGAGACGATGAGTTGTCGCTTCGCATTCTCCAAAACGTGCCGCATGGACGGATCGAGGTCGAGGTAATCGGCGGCGCGGTTGAACTGTTGTTTCGCAATTTCGAATGGATTGAGTTGTTCCTGAAACGCCTTTTGGGTCGCCATGCCTTGCTCCTGGATAAGTGTGGGACTCGGAGAGCGGCAGTAATCCTATGCGGTGAGCGAGGATGTTTCAAGCGAACGGGAACCCTCGCGGCGATGTGGTGTCTAAAAACTCGAGTAGCTCCTGCGACCCGAACGGCACCGGCAAATAGCGGAGGAACTCGATGTTTAATAACCTGATTGAATCCAGTTCGCACGCGCGTGAATACAAGCGCCGCGGGTCGTTTCTACTCTTCACCACCGGCGTCTATGCAGTGCTTCTGGTGCTTGGTGGCGTTGCCAGTATCTACGCTTATGATGCGCATCTCGAGGAACAGAACCTCGAAATCGTTACCCTCCTGCCGCCGCAGGAGATTGTTCCAGAGCAGCCTCAACCAACGTCACGTCCCGATCCACCGAGACAAACCGCCCACAATGAATTCGGCGTGACTGAGCGCGCCACAGCGATGCTCAGCGTAAATCATCCGGAAGTCGTGCCAACTGCCATCTCGACGGCGCCCAATAAAAACCTGCCGTTGCCTGATCATGGCGGCCCGGTCGCTATCACCGATCGTGACCGCGACGCCGGACCAATTGGTGGTCCAGGATCTCCATTCAGCGGTGGAAGAGTAGTAGTTCCACCTACCCAAATCGTCCCGCTTACGGATCAGCCGCCGCCTCCCGATCCTCCCAAACCTCCCAAGGTGGTTAGTAAAGGACCAATCACGGGCCTTGCAATTTCATTACCTAAACCAGCATATCCGGAGATGGCGAAGCGGATACGCATACAGGGCGCAGTCAGTGTGCAGGTTTTGGTTGATGAAACAGGCCGCGTAGTTTCGGCGACCGCTGTGAGTGGACATCCGTTTCTGTTGGCCGAAGCAAGGAAAGCCGCGCTCCAGGCGCGCTTTTCACCGACGAGGATTGGCGATCAACCGGTCAAGGTTTCCGGAGTCATAACTTACAACTTCGTACTTAGTAATTAAAAATCCTGCCAAGCAAAGAGGTACGGAACACGACGTTCCGTACCTCTCCCGCCCTAAAAACTTTATCCACAGATTACACAGAACAATTAATAAGATCTGTGTAATCTGTGGATGTGCCTTTTTGTGGCTAAAGTGATCTGACCCAGCGATCGATCTCGTCCATCGCAGTCTCGAAGATCTGCTCCTGCGGCATACCAAACTTCTTTGGCGCCTTGAACGAATGATCGCCGCCTTCGATCTCGTGAATCTGTACAGCGGGACGAAGGTTTTTCACGTAAGGCTTAATCTCATCAGGCGAGCCGAGCGCATCGCGAGTTCCCTGCACGAACAACATCGGTTTCCTGATGTGCTCGAGGTGTTCGACGCGCAGCTTTGTAGATTGTCCGGGCGGGTGAAGCGGGTAACCGAGAAACACGAGACCCACAACGTCTTCGGCAAACGCTTCCCGTTCCTCACCGGCCATCACCTGCGATCCGATACGGCCGCCCATCGACTTCCCGCCAATCACCACACGATTGTTCTTCAGCTTTTTGTGCTTGCGCGCTGTTTCGATCACAGCCTGAAAACAGCTTTCCAACTTGTGCTTCTGATCCGGAACAGAGCGTCCTTGTTCCATGTAGACGAAGTTGAAAGTCATCACGTCCAGACCACGCGCGGCAAGCCCCTTTGCAAACATCCGCATGAAACCACTGGTCTGGCTCGCGCCCGCGCCATGGCCCAACACGACGGTCACGCCGGCACGGTTCTTTTTGTCAGCGGGATAAAGAAGCGCGGTCACGGCCTCTTTCTCGTTGACCTGAACAGTCAGATTCTCAGCTTCGTCTTGCATTCAATTAGTGCAGGGACTCCTTGTCTTGCGGATACTGCGGGAGACGAATAGTAGTAAACCAATTGATACTGAGTCAATCAGAGCAGTTTTGTGCATCCACAGATTACACAGATGCTGAAAAATCTGTGGATGACTGACTACACGTACACGCGCGGCACCCGGCCCGAGACACCACACGTCACCTCGTACGAGAGCGTCCCGACAATCCGCGCCAGCTCTTCCGCCGTTATCTTCAATTCCGCATTGTCACGGTTCCACCCGAGCAACGTCACCTGATCATCAACCTCGACACCGGCGACGTCCGTCACGTCAATCAACGTGAGATCCATCGAAACGCGTCCCACTACCGGCGCATACGTCCCACGCACGATCACATGCGCACGATTCGAGAGGCCGCGCATATACCCATCGTGATAACCAACCGGCACTGTCGCGATCAAACTCCGCCGCGACGCTTCAAACGTACACCCGTATCCGATCGTTTCACCGGGCGGCACCCACTTCAGTAAACATATTCTCGAATGCAGCGACATCACCGGCAGCAGTCCGGGTCTCGACGTGGAAAGCGGCAGCACATCACGCCAGAGTCCATACAACACGCCGCCCGGCCGCACAAGATTTCCCCACGATTCGCGATGTCCAAAAACGCCGGCTGAATTGGCGAGATGTAAATGCGTCGGACGATAGCCGTGATCGCGAAAGGCTGTAATCGCATCCTCGAAACGTTGAATCTGGTCGCGCGTTAAAGGCCGGCACGCCTCGTCATCAGCAGCGGCGAGGTGAGTCATCACGCCGTCGATGCGCACATTACGAAATTGCTCGAGGGCCGCAACGAACTCACTCAACTCATCAAAACGAACTCCGAGCCTTCCCATGCCTGTATCGATCTTTACGTGAACGTCAGCTACTACACCAGCGTTCGCGGCAGCTTGATTCAGCGCCTCGATCATCTCGCGTCGATAGACCACCGGTGTCAACGCGTGCCGGACGCAGGCAGCGGCCTGGCCCGGCCAGTAACCCGCGAGACATAAAACCGGCTGTGTGATTCCGGAAGCACGTAGCTCAATTCCCTCTTCAGGAAGGGCGACGCCGAACCAGTCTGCGCCTTCGCGCGCCAGCCGCCGGGCACACTCGACGGCGCCATGCCCGTAAGCATTCGCTTTGACAACTGCCATGACGCGCGCCGTTGGACTTACGCGTTGTTTGATCTGGTTGAAGTTTGCGGCAAGGTTGTTGAGATCGATCTCAGCCCACGTCGGCCGCCGGGCGAGAAGGTTTTGTTCAGTTTGCGACATGCGTTTAGGGGCTTTAACGTACCACGATCTTGAAAATCTTGTTAATCGTGTAATCCTGTCTTAGACTGTCCGCACCCTCACTAACCGTATATGAAGTTAAGAAGCCTAATCTCCCACATCCTGCTTGTTCTCTTTACTTTCTCGACTATCGCGGCGCAGTCACGCGACGGGTGGCGTAGCGTCCGCACCAACCACCTGCACGTTATCGGCAACGCCGATCCGGAAAACCTGCGCCAGGTTGCCGTCTGGCTCGAATTCTTTCACGGCGCGTTCGCTCGTCTTGTCTCGCGCAACGTGATCGACTCGTCCGTGCCGACAACCGTCATCGTCTTCCGCGACGACGCATCGTTTACGATGTTCAAGCCGGTCTACAACGGACGACCAGCCAACGTCTCGGGCTACTTTGTGCCCGGCGATGACGCAAATTACATTGCGCTTTCCCTCGATCCGCGCGGAAACCCTTACGGCACGGCGTTTCACGAGTATGTGCACCTGCACGTCAAAGACAACATTCCCGCAGCGCCCCTTTGGCTTAACGAAGGACTCGCCGAGCTTTACGAGTCGCTGCAATTCTCCGGTAACGAGGCCCTCATCGGCACGCCAGTCTTCAGTCACCTTTACGTGCTGCGCCAGGCAGAGCTGCTGCCGTTGAAAACACTCTTTTCAATCGACACCAACTCGCCGCACTACAACGAACGCGAAAAGGCCGGGATCTTTTATGGACAGTCGTGGGCACTCGTGCATTACCTGATGCTGGGCGATCGCGGGCGACAGGATCAATTCCGGAAATTCCTTCAGCGAGTCAGCGCCGGAGACGATGCAGCAAAGGCTATCGAAAGTGCCTACGGGACGACGCTCGACGTGATCGAAGAAGAATTACGAGCGTACGTGCGGCGCGGGAACATAACGGCGCAACGGATTACGGGCGTCGATAACCCGCTGACCTATGGTTCCTACACGGCAACACAACGCTCGACGCTCACCGATAGTGAGGCGCTTTATTATCTCGCCGATCTATCGCTGCACATGGGTCGTGAGAACATGGCTGAGCGCGGGTTTAAAGAGGCGATTGCCAGGGATCCGGGTTTCCTTCCGGCGCATGCGGCGCTCGGTACGTTGTACGTCCATCAACGAAACTACCCCGAGGCGAAGAAGTATCTTCAGAAGGCGACCACCGCTCCGCAGAATCACCTCGTCCATTACTACTACGCGTATGTCCTGAGTCGTGAAGGACTATCGGCAAACGGTGAGATCTCGCAATACTCGCGCGAGAATGCCGCGGTGATGCGCGAGCAGCTCCTGCAATCGATCAAGCTCGATTCGAAATACGCGCCTGCGTACTACTTACTGGCCGTCGTCGACTTCCTCAGCGATCGAGCTGACGAAGCACTCGAGATGGCCCAGCGAGCGCAGCAGCTCGCGCCTGGAAATGCGAACTACGCCGAGCTGGTGCAGGAGATCAAAGAATTTCGTGCCGGTAACACAATCGCACGCGAGGGTCGCGAGCCGATCAAGGCGGACGCGATTGCCGAACCGGAGCGAAAGACAACTTCGCGGATGCTTGGCGGCGAGAGTGGACCAGTAGCGATAAACGACGGGCAGACAGTTGACCGCTCGGGTTCGTTGCCGGCGGTCGAGGAAATTATCAACAAGTATGTGGAAGCGGCCGGAGGTGCGGCGGCGCTGAATGCGGTGACCAGCCGCGTGGTGAAAGGCACACTCGACGTAGTCGGCGTCAGCCGTGGCGGAGCGTTCGAGACTTACACCGTCGCTCCGAACAAATCGTTCAGCATCATACAACCTGGTCCAACGGAAACAATAAAGGTCGGTTACAACGGCCGTATCGGTTGGATGCAGACGCCCACCGGCGTGCGCGTGTTGAAGGGTGTCGAGCTGGATGCGGTGCAGAACGATTCCGATTTCTACGCGATACTGAATCTGAAAAACAGGTATGCAAAGCTGACGCTAACCGGCAAGAGCAAAATCGGTTATCGCGAGGTTTACGTGATCGATATGCAACCGGCGAGCGGCTCCGCCGATCGACTGTTTATAGATGTGCAGACTTATCTACCGGTTCGCATGAACACCATGCGCACGCACCGGGGCGCACCCATGCCCGTTGAGATTTATTATGACGACTGGCGTGAGGTCGACGGGATCAAAGTGCCGCACGTGCTAACGCACAGTTTCCAGAAGCGCACCATGACGCTCACGGTGAAAGAGATAAAGAGCAACGTCCCGGTTGATGCGAAGATTTTTGAGAAGCCGCTTTGAGACAGAATCAGTTTCATCCACAGATTACACAGATGTCATAAACAATCTGCGTAATCTGTGGATAAACACTACTCTCGATACAAGGTATCAAACCTCATACTCGACGGCGTGAATCTCAAATCAACCGTCCCGGTTGGACCATTGCGCTGCTTGGCGATGATCAGCTCGGCGACGTTTTTTCGATCTTCGGGCATCGCCTCGCGTTCCTCGGGCGTTTTGTATACTTCCTCGCGATAAATAAATGCAACAACGTCCGCATCCTGTTCCAACGCGCCTGACTCGCGCAGATCTGAAAGTTGCGGGCGGTGTTGGGTGCTCGCGCGCGATTCAGGGGCGCGTGAAAGCTGCGACAAAGCCACGAGCGGCACGTTCATCTCTTTCGCAAGCCCTTTCAGCTCGCGCGAGATCTGGGACACTTCCTGCTGCCGAGACTCAACACGCTTCGACGAGCCAGACATCAACTGCAGGTAGTCGACGATAATCAGATCGAGTTTTTTCTGTTCCGCTGCGAGGCGTCGCGCTTTCGCGCGCATCTCGAGCACGCTCAGTCCCGGTGTGTCGTCGAGAAAGATCTTCGTATCAGCGAGAACGCCCAGAGACTTCGCGATCTGCGCCCACTCGAGTCGCGAGAGAAATCCGTTGCGGAATCGCTGCGCGTCGATGTTGCCCTGCGAACAGAGCATGCGCA
The DNA here is from genome assembly GCA_035463335.1 of Pyrinomonadaceae bacterium. GTDB lineage: Bacteria > Acidobacteriota > Blastocatellia > Pyrinomonadales > Pyrinomonadaceae > PSRF01. The sequence goes on from DATHTI010000485.1 coordinate 13,177, forward strand.
TCACGAGCGACTCCTTCGACATTTCGAGTGAAAACACGCCGACGCAGGCGCCCGCATGAATCGCCGCATTCTCGGCCAGCATCAACGCGAAACTCGTCTTTCCCATTGACGGTCGCGCCGCGAGGATGATCAGGTCTGAGTTCTGAAGTCCCGACGTCATCTTGTCGAGATCGGCAAAGCCGGTGGTGAGTCCGGTCAAAACAGCCGCTCGGCCTTCCATTTCCTGGACCTTTTCGAGCAGTTGCTCTGCGATCGGTTTCACGTGCATGAAACCTTGTCTGATGCGCTCGTCGGCAAGTTGGAAGATTGCCGCCTCGGCGTGATCGAGGATGAGCTCGGGCTCGTCCTCTTCGGCAAGAGCTTCCTGCGTGATCTTGTTGGAAGCTTTAATGAGCTGCCGCAGCATCGACTTGCCGCGCACGACTTTCGCGTAGTGGACGATGTTGGTCGAGTGAGGGAGGCCGTAAGTCAGGTTAGTGATGAAACTGATCCCCCCGACGGATTCGAGCGCGCTCTCTTTTTTCAGCTCTTCGCCGATGAGAATCGGGTTGATCTCCGCGCCACGCTCGAAGAGCATAATCATCGCAACGAAGATGCGACGATGCGACGGCACATAGAAGTCTTCCGGGTGGAGTTGTTCGATTGCCTGGCTGATCAGGCCGTTATCGAGCAGGACCGCGCCGAGAATGGCGCGTTCTGCTTCGGCACTGTTTGGTAAAGCACGCTCGAACGGCTGTTCGCGAATAGGGTCTGGACTGGCCATAAGAAAACGCTGCACGTTGTACTTAACATGCAGCGTTTATAATCTCCAAAAAATTTTCGGTTTTAAATCGGAAAAGAGATCCGCGTTAATCCGCGTTAGGTTCTTCTTCGGTTTTCGTCAGCTCGGCTTCCTGTTCCGGCGTCAAATGCCCGACGATTACCTCACCTTCGGGAGCCACTCTGACCTTCAGATCGATCGTGACTTCACGGTGCAATCTCACCGGAACGGTATATTCACCAACCCGCTTCAGCGGCTCGCGCAGGTGAATGCGATGACGATCGATCTCGTAGCCGCGCTCTCTGAGCGCCTCAGCCACGTCCATTGAAGTCACCGATCCGTAAAGCGCACCCTGCTCGCCGGCTTTGCGTCTGAACTCGAGATCAAGCTTACTCATCTGCTCCGACTGTGATTCCGCACTCGCGCGCTCCTTCGCTTCCTTCTTCAACAACGCCGCGCGCTCGGATTCGATCCCCTTCACGTTTCCCGCACTCGCTTCAACAGCGAGATTGCGAGGCAGAAGGTAGTTGCGAGCGTAGCCTGAGCGAACTCTAACAATCTCGCCCCGCGCGCCAAGATCGTCTACATCTTCGCGCAAAAGTACTTTGGTGTGTGCCATTTCGTTCTCCCTTTAATCTGTCGTATACGGAAGCAGCGCGATGTTCCGAGCCCGCTTGATTGCTTCCGCCAGCATGCGCTGGTGCGTTGCACAACTGCCACTGATTCGGCGCGGCAGGATCTTCCCGCGCTCAGGCAAGTAGTTCTGCAACAGCTTCACGTCCTTGAAGTCGATAAGGTCTACTTTGTCGATACAGAAACGACAAACGCGCCGGCGGTGCATACGGCGACCACCGCCGCGGCCGCCCATTGGCCGTCTATCGCCATCATCATCACTATCGTAGCCACCACCGCGCTGGCGGTCTTCATAATTGGATGCCATAACTTGTCCTCTTAACTTATCGAAATCTATTCGCCCGCAGCTTCGGCAAACTCCATCGCTGGTCCACGACGCCGGTGCTCACCAGGCGCGGGCCGCTTCGCCGCTTTACGAGCGCGACGATCCTTCAACTTATCCGCGCGCCTGCGATCTTCATCCACGCGCACCGTGATGTAGCGCAGCACGCGATCGTTAACGCGCATGCGACGCTCGAGCTCGGCAATCTCCTTGCCCGAGCCTTCGATCTCGAGCAGCACAAACGTGCCGTCTTTGTGGTGCAGGATCTCATAAGCGAGCTGGCGCTTGCCCATCGTCTCAGCTTTAACAATCACGCCGCCCTGATCGGTAATGATCTGCGAGAAGCTCTCGGTGAGTTTCGGCACGTCTTCGTCGGCCGTCGGGTCTACTATGAAGACCACTTCATACTGTCTCTTTGTATCCAATCGAAACCTCCAGTCAAAGGTCCTTCTTCAATTTCTGGTCAATTAAACTCGCTCATCGCTTTCAAAGCCCCGTCCCTGATAATCGTTCGTATCGCGTTTGCGCTCTGCTCGATTGTCTCCTCGACAATTGGCCGCTCACTGCGTGCAAAGGAATCGAGCACGAACCGCTTCGAATCCGAGATCGGATGTTCCGGCTGGATTCCGATCCGCAATCTCACGAACTCATTCGTTCCGATCGATGCGATGATCGACTTCAGCCCGTTGTGCCCACCGGCTGAGCCGCGCTCGCGTATGCGAATCTTTCCGAGCGGCAAAGCGAGGTCATCCGAAATCACTACGAGCTGCTCGAGCGGCGACTCGCTCTCGATCTTCGCCAGCAGGCATGCGACCGCGTGTCCACTCAGGTTCATGAAGGTCAGCGGTTTTACTAACTTCGTCCGCGTGCCTTCAATCTCGCCGCGACCAACGAGCGAGCTGCACTCGCGGCGATTAACGCTGATCCTTTCATCGTGGGCCAACTTGTCAATCAACATGAACCCGAGATTGTGTCGCGTTGACTCGTACTCTTTCCCGGGATTTCCTAAACCGACGATAAGCATGACTTGCCGCAAAAAGGCACAAAATGCACATAAGTAATTTTGTGCTTTTGTGGGCCTTACTCTGATTCGTCGCCTTCTTCTTCCTTCTTGCCCTTGCCAATCACTTCGGGCTCGGCCGGCTCTTCACCCTCAGCAGGCGCGGCCGCGACCTCTTCCTTCACGATACCGACAGTCGCAATCACCTGGTCGCCATCGGTAAGGATCTCGACTCCCTCAGCAACCTTAATATCCGAAACGTGCAACGTCTCGTGAACGTCGAGGTTGGTTACGTCTACCTCGAGCGTGTCAGGAATCTCGCGCGGCTCGCACCGAATCTCGATCTCGCGAATGATCTGCTCGAGCACGCCCTGCTTCTCGCGAACACCAACCGGCTCACCAGTCAGGTGCAACGGCACCGTCACTTCGATCTTCTGTCCCTTGACGAGTCTCGTCAGGTCAGCGTGAATCAAACGGCCCTTGACCGGATCGATCTGTCGATCGTGAAACATGACTTCACTCGCGCCCACGCCTTCAACGTCAACGGTAAAAATCGTGTTTCGCCCTGATTCAGAGCGAAGGATCGCAGCGAGCTCACTAAGCGGAGCGACGGCGGCAACAGTTTCCGCGCCACCGCCATAAACCGTGATGGGCACTAGCCCCGAGCGCCGCGCGCGCCGCGCATCATTCTTGCCGCGACCATCGCGCACTTTTGCCTGCACCTTGTACTCTTTTTTCTCCGCCATATTTTCTCCCTTACAAACTTTCAGCGACCCGGGCCATCACTTGGATGGTCCAGGTCGCTGATGGTCTTCGTATAAGCCATCAGGTGTTTGCCCTTCGCCTAAACGAAGAGCGAGGAAACTGAAGTCTCCTCGTGGATCGACTTGATCGCTTTCGCCAGAAGCGGCGCGATACTTAGTACTTTTATTTTATCCAGCTCGCACGCGTGATCGCGGAGCGGAATCGTATTAGTTACGATTATTTTTTCAATGTCCGACTCGCGCAGCAAATCGACTGCCTTGCCGGAAAACACCGGATGCGTGAAGCACGC
>DATHTI010000486.1:0-1803 GCA_035463335.1 Pyrinomonadaceae bacterium
TGAACAACCAATAGAGGAAGGCTGCGAACTGCTTCTCGAGAGTATTCGGGACGCTTCAGCACCGTTCTGCGCGATCTCCGGCGGCGAGTTCTCCTGTCCCGTCAGAGGCGATGGTCGCGGCGGCAGAAATCTCGAAACAGCCCTCCGCTGCGCGATCGATCTTAAAGATCAAAGCTGGCATGTCGTCGTTCTGAGCGCGGGCACTGACGGCATCGATGGCAACAGCCCGGCCGCCGGAGCGATCGCCGACGAATCAACCCTTCCACGCGCTCGAATTTCCAACCTCGACGCCGAACAATATCTCGCGCGCAGCGACTCCTACACCTTCTTTGAACAACTCAACGACCTCATCGTTACCGGTCCCACCGGCACAAACGTCCGCGACCTCCGGATTCTTTTAAAATCCCTGTAGATCGCTTTTCAAAAAACGTCCAATCCGTGTTAGATTCCAACTGATGCAAGCCGTCTCGACACTGACGTTTTCTGATCTAATCGAACGTCTGAACGATCAAACCACTCCGCCAACTCTCGACCAGTTGAACGATTGGATCTCGAGCGTCGACATCCGCGATCTCGACCTCGAGCCGTACATCGGTTTCAAGGAAGGCAATTACTGGCGCCATCGAGTTTGCCGCAATGCCGCCGTCGAGATGCTCGTGATCTGCTGGCGCCCAGGCCAGAAGACACCGATTCACGATCACAACGGCTCGCACGGCGTGGTCAGAGTCCATCAGGGGTTGATGTGGGAGACGATTTTCACGTACCAGGAAGACAAGGGTTTGAGTTACGACACGGGTCGCGAATGTCCAACGGGCACCGTCACGGGCGCCGATTTACCCGACATTCACCGACTGGGAAATCCCGAAGATAGTGGTCAGGACCTCATCACTGTTCACGTTTATGCGCCGCCGCTCGGTGTTTTGAAAACTTACAAGGTGGGTAGCTCGCAGGTAGACCTTTACACGCCCAATGATTTCCCGACTTGAGACGCGGCTGGCGCTGCTCGCGGCGTTTGTAATAGCGCTAGCGTGCGTCACCGCGTGCAAGGATAACAATTCGACCACTCCTCAGGGCGAGCTCACCGTCGCCGCAGCTTCAGACCTAACGCCCGCATTCGAAGAGCTCGGACGCGAATTCGAAGCAGCTACCAAAACAAAAGTCGTGTTTGTGTTTGGCTCGACGGGAATGCTCACGCGGCAGATCGAGCATGGTGCGCCGTTTGACTTGTTTGCTGCCGCAAACGTCAGCTACGTCGATCAGTTGGACCAGAAGGGGCTGATCATTCCCGATTCTAAAGCGATCTATGCGCGCGGGCGCATCACGTTGTGGACGCCTAACGAGAGCCCGCTACGACTGCAAGGCATCGCAGACCTCGTGCGACCTGAAGTACAGCGCGTGGCGATCGCGAATCCCGATCACGCACCATACGGGCTCGCGGCGAAGCAGGCATTGCAAAGCGCGGGCGTCTGGGACCAGGTGCAACCGAAGCTGGTCTATGGTGACAACATTCGACAGACACTTCAGTATGCTCAAACGGGGAATGTTGAAGTTGCGATTGTGGCGTTGTCGCTGAGCATACAAGGCAACGGCCGTTGGACGCTGATACCGGAAGAGCTGCACCAGCCGATCGATCAGGGCCTCGCGATCATGAAGAGCACCGGGAACGAGCAGGGCGCACGCGCCTTCGCCACATTTATCAATTCACCCCAAGGGCGCGCCACAATGAAGAAGTACGGGTTTTAGCCATAAATAGGCACAAAAACACAAAATGTTTTCTGAGACGTGCTGCTTCTTCGGATGATC
>DATHTI010000487.1:0-3738 GCA_035463335.1 Pyrinomonadaceae bacterium
CGGCCCAGATCTGTTTGTGGCAATTCATGCACGTCGTGGTCGAAGGCATGCCTGCGGACGAAGATGTTTCGACAGAGGTGTGACAGTAGCGGCAATCGATGCCGTCGTCACCGACGTGATGTTTATGACTGAATTGAACGGGTTGTTGTCGTTCGACCCACTGGCCGGTGTTCCATGAGGAACGATTCAACTCAACAGCGACCCACAGCAGAGCAACGATAACGAAAACGGCGCCATAAATCGTGATTTTCGCCAGCGCGTTGGTGCTGTGATGGAAGATCTGTGGCATCTGCGCGTGCTACGCAGGTCGGGCGATACTTCTGCCCACCAACCTTTCGAACAATAATTGTTAATTGCGAATAACGCCGTACTTTACCAAATGGAAAGGGAAATTCAAATTAGGGCCACAGATTTGACTGATCTAAATCCGTTTAATCCGTGGTTGTGTCGCGTGCGAGGAGGGCGGCGCCGATTGGTGCACCGTCGAGGCCGAGTTTTGCGGCAACGATGTCGGTGGCGTCGAAACAGGGTTGAAAGGCGCGGCGTTTTACTTCCTGAATGATCGGATTGAGTATCAGCGAGCCGGCGTCCATCACACCGCCGCCAAGCACGATGCGCTCGATATTCAGCAGATTGATCACGCTCGCCACACCCGTGCCGATGTATTTTCCAGTGCGCTCGATCATCATGAGCGCAAAGTCGTCGCCTTCATTAGCCTGGTGCGCTACGTCTTCCGCAGTGAACGACTTGTTCAAAGCGAGTCGTGACAGCGACGATGTTGAGTCGCGATTCAGTCGCTCGCGTGCGCGTCGCACGATGCTGGGCGCTGACGCAACCGTCTCCAAACAGCCTGTGTTACCGCAAACACATTCGAGTCCTTCAGCGTCGATCGTGATGTGACCGACTTCACCTGCGAAACCCGAAGCGCCCGTCCACAGCTTGCCGTCGAGAATGATCGCGCCGCCGATGCCATTACCGATCATCATGTAGAACAAATTGCGCGCGCCACGGCCAGCGCCGACTTTGAACTCACCATAAGCCGCGGCGTTTGCGTCGTTCTCGAGCTCAACTCGCAGACCAGTCGCGTGTGTCAGCTCGCCATGAAGATCGCCGAGGATTGTTGTCGGCAGATCGCGTGGCGCGATCACGCGATCGGTTTGTCGATTAACCAAACCCGGAATTGCGACGCCAATCGCTGCTACAGCCGCGTTGCGCGAACGCAGATCCTCCACCATCGCAGCCAGCTCTGGCACCAGTTGTTTAGGAGTGACTTCTCCGACTCTGCCTTCGATGAGCGCGCCTTCAGAATCGACCAACGCGGCACGCGCCTGAGTCCCGGATACGTTGATGCCGATGAAATGCGTTCGTGGAGTAGTCATGTTATAAGCCTGGTCTGGGCGGAAGAAGCTGTATTGACGAAGAATAGTCGAGGGTTTTTTGGCTGTCAAACACGAGGTTCAGGGAGTAGAATGGGCCACAAAAGGCGCGAAAGGTTTTGAAATCAGCTTTTTTGTTGTTTGTGCCTTTTTATGGCGCGTTATGCAGATTCGCTCAATCCTTCTACCTACCGACTTCAGCGAGTGTGGCAACTATGCTCTCTCCTACGCTGCATCGCTGGCGCGTACCTTCAAAGCCTCGATAATCTGCATCAATGTAATTGAGCCGATTGTGCCGACTGTCGGCTACTCTGGAATGACTGAGCCGCTGCCTCTCGCGGACATCACCGAGCAGCTCGAAGACTCGGCGGAGCGCGAACTACCCAAGCTTGCCGAGTGCGACGAGTGTTCAGGACTCGACATAGAAGAGCTGGTCGTTCATGGTGAAGCAGCGTCGGAGATTGTTCGCGTCGCGAAAGAGCGCGACGTCGATTTGATAGTCATTGCGTCGCACGGGCGGACGGGTCTGGGACGGATCTTGTTTGGTTCTACGGCTGAGTCAGTCGTGCGGCACGCGTCGTGCCCGGTTTTAGTGGTGAAGCCTCCCCAGGACGAAAGACCCGAAGAGTAGTAGTCAATACGTAGCCCTCCAGTTTATTCTGTCAGCCGCCAACGGCTGATGATCTTTGTTCCCTGGTTTTTATACGTTCCGGAGTTTTCATAGCCTGGTTTCTTCATGCACTTCGACTTTCTCAACGATCTGCTGTTTCAGTACGGGCTATACGCAGTTTTCATTCTCGTCATGCTGGAGGGAGACATCACGCTCCTTTTGGCGGGCGTGCTTGCGCACAGCGCGTTTTTCGGGCCCTACAGCTTTGCACAGGTGCTGATCTGGGGAACGATTGGCGGGTGTTTGAGCGACAATATTGCCTACTTCGCGGGGCGTGGCTTTTGTGAGGGCGTCAGGGAATTTCGTTTTTATCGAGCCGCGCAGCCGCGATTGCAGCGACTGACAAATAAATTCGGCACCCTCTCGATCTTTCTTTCCAAATACATTTATGGATTGCGATGGGCGGCGTGCGTGTTTTACGGCGTCGGGCACATGCCGTATTTACGGTTTCTTGTGCTTTCGTTTGCGAGTTGTTTTCTGTGGGTTTTCATACTCGCGGGCGCAGGCTACTTTTTCAGCGGCGCAGTGATGGGATTGATTGGCGACTTCGAGCGGCTCGGGAAAGTGTTGCTGGTGATCGTAGTGCTGGGGATCATTGCGTTCTATTTAATTGAGAGATACTGGCTCTCACCGAAGGTGGAAGAAGCAAATCCCGAACGCCTCCAGGAGCTCGAACACGCGGCCAGTGAAAAGTTGCAGGATCTAAAAGAAGAGATTCAGGAGCACATCCCGTTCAAACACCAACGCCGCAGCGACCCTAAAAAACCCGAAAGCGACGCTGATTGATCCGTATTAATCGCTTTATCAAATCCGCGTTAATCTGTGCTAACTTGCGTAACCTATGATAATTGAATCTTCCGCACCCCCGCGTGTTGACCTTGAAGGGGGCACAATCGATATCTGGCCTCTTTATCTCTTCCATCCCGGCGCCACCACAGTCAACTTCGCACTCTCGCTTCGTGCCAGTTGCCGTATCGAGACAAACGACGACGGCCGCATAGTTTTGGAATCGCGCGATCGCAAAGTCTCTTTTGAAACACACCTGTCAGCGCTCGAAGATCTGTTGCAGGAAGAGCGACTCGAGCTCGTTTCGAAGCTGGTCCATTTTTTCAAGCCAACGACTGGTTTTCATCTCGTAGCGGAAGCTAATGTGCCGGCTGGCGCAGGACTCGGAGGCTCTTCGGCCCTCGCGATTGCTTGTATCGGGGCGTTGAATCGTCTCGTTGGTAATCGTTACGAGGAACGAAAGTTTGTGACGATCGCTGCGAATGTTGAATCGACTGTGATCAAAGTGCCGGCGGGTTTTCAGGATTACTATCCGCCGCTGTTCGGTGGTGTGTCGTGCGTGCATTTCAATGCGGAGGGGATCAGGAGAGAAAAGCTCGACATCAATACCGCGGAGCTCGAAAAGCGAATCGCGATCTGCTACACGGGCGAGCCGCGGCTGTCTGGTATCAACAACTGGGAGATTTACAAACGACACATCGATGGCGATCCGGAGTTGTTTGAATTGTTCGATGGTATTCGCGACTCCGCGCGCAACATGCGCGAAGCGTTGCTGGCTGATGACTGGGATCGAGTTGCGGAAGTGATGAAGCAGGCTTATCCGCAGCGAAAACGGTTGGCGCCCACGATCACGACGCCACAGATGGATATGCTGGTTGAGAAAGCGCTCGCCAATGGAGCCGAGGC